>JAKLQR010000368.1 GCA_022013235.1 Thermodesulfovibrionales bacterium
TAGGGATACCGATACTGAGGTAGCGTAGTACTGAAGCAAGCTCAGGTTTGTGAAATATGTTCAGCGCAATAAGATCGCTAAAGAAAAAGCAGAGGAATCCGAATGACGTTCCCGTTAGCATCGCACTATAAAGACTGAAGCGGATAAGCCCTTTGGCTTTCCCAATCTCCTTATTCTGTACATGGAACCCTATGAAACGCATCAGTCCATCTTCTATGCCGCAGAGAGAAAATAATGTGATTAAATTAAAAATAGTGATTCCCAGGAAGAAAACTCCAAAATCACTCAAGCCCATGAACCTGGCGACTATAATTCCATATGTGTATATGATAATTATATGCACGATTTCTCCCAAAAAGGAGATGCCAGTCCCTTTCGCCATGGTAAAGAGATCCCGGGAAAGAGCAAATGACGACTGCCTGTTGTCGATGTTTTCTTGATCCTTGTCAGTATTCATACCATTATTCCTGATCTCTCAATTCCGGTCAGATTCGGCTATCAACCCAGAATAGAGAGCGTACAAACTGTCTGTCATTTTCCTCAGGGAGAAAGCATTCATCACTTTCTTATATGCCCGCTTGCCCATCTCAGATGCCTCCTCTTTATGTATTATGAGATGGATAATTGCATCTGAGAGAGCGTTCTCGTTTCCCCGGGGGATTACCCAGCCGTTTTGCATGTGGTCGATAATCTCAGATATCCCCCCGACGTCTGTCGAGATTACCGGTTTCTTAAGTGCCATAGCCTCTATGAGAGCAAGTGGGAATGTTTCGGAATCGGAACAAAGAACAAAAAAATCAAAGGTGGAAACGACTCTCATTACGTCTTCCCGAAATCCTGTGAAAGTGATATGTCCGTTAAGGCCAAGTGCCTGAGCAGTCTCTTCCAATTGAACTCTGAGAGGCCCGTCGCCGACGACAATAAAATGGGTATTTTCCACTTTTTTAAGGATTCGTGTTGCAGCCCTCAGAAAGAGAGGGAAATTCTTCACAGACACCAGTCGTCCTACCATCCCTATCAATTTCGTATCAGGGAGGAGATCTAATTCCCGCCGACAACGGTGCGTCTCTTCATTATTGATGTGCACATGTTCAAAGTTAATAGCATTCGGAATATGGACGATTTTCTTCTCTTTTACGCCATATCGTATCACTTGTCGTGCAAGGTCCATGGACGGAGAAATAATATAGTTACAGAGTGCAACCATCTTGATATCAAGCTTGAAAAATATTTCTGGAAGATATGGGATCGAGGATCTTCCGAGAGCCCCTTTCTCCGTATGATGCAAGGTACTCACAATCCCCTTCACCCCGGAAATCTTGCCTGCGATACGTCCGTAAAAATTACCGCTGAGCAGATGGGTATGCACGACATCAATATCTCTATCCCTGATGAGACGCACTAAGTTCAGCAAGGGAGAAAGGTCTCCACGATATCGTTTCGGTATCACCTGAACTTCAACTCCGAGTGAGCGGGCTGTGGCTGAGAGACGGCCTTCCGCAAAGACAGCAAGGGACACATTCACATCCCTGTCCCTGAAGCCCTCAAGAATGGTGAGGACATGCCTCTCTCCGCCCCCCATTAAAGCACCTTTTGTAACCTGCAATATATTCATCGGCAGTTTTGTCTCTTCATGGAATAGGGTTTAGAAGGATACAGCGAATGGTACCTTGGCACAAAAGCAGAACGGACCTCAAGCTCTGTGCTTCTTCTTTTTCTTTATTTCCTGTATTGTTCCGAGCACCGGCATATTAAACCGCTTTGTGATCTGGCCAGGAGTCCAGAAAGAATCATTCAGAAGTTCAAGCATAAATGCCAGGATGATCGCTGCAAGCATGCTCGATGGAATCCCGATTCCCATATTGAGATACCAGTCGGGCCAATCTTGTTCAGCATTTTCAGCTAGTGTTGGGGAATCAATTATACTTAAATCAATCCCGCTCAGTTGAGAAACCCTTTGCACATCAAGCTTGTCATGCTTGCTGCTCAACTGGTTGAAGAGCTGTTCTTTCAGATCGACCTCTCTCACCAGTTTTTTTAATTCGGTTTCTCTCTCCACCAATGCTTTGAGCGCCGCCTTTATCTTCTGTCGCGCCGATTCATATTCCTTCTGTTTTGCCTTAAGAGCATTGATGTCGACGTTGAGCGCAATATTTTCATTGAGAAGGTTTTGATAAGAGTCCAGAGAGGTGAGCATTTTCTTCTGTTCATTGATCTGGCGCCGTCCCTCATCTAACCTTGCACTTTTTGATGACACTTCGGCATTGACCGATCTCAGGTTTTTCTCCACGTCATCTAGTTCTCCGAGCTTTATCTCTTGCTGTGTTTCAATCTTGCTGATATCCCATTTTTGTTTGTATTGCTTCAGAACCGCTTCGAGAAGGTCGAGCTCTTTTCTCGCCTTTCCCACTTCTCCCTTTGAAAAATCGTACCCATACCCTGCGGTGCTCTGTTCAAGGGCAATACTCCTCTGAATGACAAGATTGGAGAGTTGCCTGGAAATGGCTTCAGCCTCCTTCGGGGATTCACCCCAAATAGTGAGTTTGATAATATCTGATTCGGCAATATTATTGATTTCCGTCATATCGTTACGAAACTTTTTCACAGCTTTTTCCGTATAATTAGGCTGGGATTCCTTTGGGGGTTCTCCCTGAATATACTCTTTATATAAATTATAGGGATATTTGATCACCTTCTTTGTCCAGTATTTCAGTTCATCGACAAAGTACCAGAAGTATTCTCTGAAATCCTGGGGATCCTCTGCCTGCCTCTGCAATTTCTTATCGAGTTCAAATCGTTCGACGAGCTCCCTGGCAAGCGTTTCACTTTCGGCTACCTCTATAAAATTATTGGCAGGAAGAATATTTGTTGATCTCGGGACTTGCTGATATAGATCATTAAACAGAACAATCTCCTGGGAGATGTTGGAGCGAACCCTTATCTTTGAGGTTGCCTTATGAAGCGGGTACGATACGTATGTGCCTATAGCGGTTCCTGCAATGCCCAGGATTGAAATCACAATGATGAGCCATTTTCTCTTGAATAGAATGTAGAAGAAATCCTGTTTGTAATCTTCCTTGTTATCAGAACCGCTCATATAGGACCCTCGGTATATAATTCTTTTGGGAATTCAAGACAGCACCCAGGATATTCGCACCCACTGACTCCAGGACTCCCTTTGCCTTTTCTACCGATTGCCACCGGGTTTTTTCAGCCCTGATGACAAGGATCACATAGTCTGCCAGCGTAATAGTCAACAATGTCTCAGGGGAAGAATTAACCGGAGATGTATCATAAATAACCCATTCAAAATCTTTTTCGATAGCTTTCTTGGTATCAGATGGCATAGCTGACAATAAGGGAATAGTATTCTCCGCATCCAACTTACCAGCAGTCATTACTTTTAGGTGAGGATAGGCCGTGTCTTTGATTAAGCTGATCATATCTGCCCTGCCACCGATAAAATCGATAAACCCATTCGAAAGGTCAAGACCTAACAATTCATGTATGTTTGGTGTCCGGATATTCGCATCAATGAGGAGAACGCTCGCCCGTCCTTTCATGGCCAAAGCAACTGCCAGGGTTGAAGCCACTGTAGTCTTTCCCTCGCCATGCTCTGCACTTGTTACAAGCAATGACTGTATCGGCCTGTTTTGTCTTACCTGCGAGAGTTGCATGGTAATTCCCAACGTTTCTTCCAATAAAGTCTGATTAATATCCATCATATAATGAACGCTCTCTTTGTATGATACTCAATTCGGAGAAGTTGAAAGTATGAAATCATCTGCTGCCGTCTGTTTCTGCTTCACCACTGCATTGCTCCCTTTCATTCCAGACCATGTCTTACCTGGGATTCCATTCACCTATGACATAACTGAAACCGGCGTTTAAGCTGATTGGAATCATTTTATCAATATATTGATCGACGAATTGATTCAACTGTGCGATCAGAGTTTCTGGGACATAAACGACATCAAGCGGCTGAAGAAAAAATACGCTCATGCCCTCTCCGGGGCGAATTTCCCGTTCCAGATTAAGAGAATATACCCGGGGAGTATTGTCATTTTCCTTTCTGATGACTATCACAGTTTCAAGGTTACCCGTCTTTAAAGCTCCCCCTGCCTTGAAGAGAGCTTGCAGGGGAGTCATCCCTGCTTCCAGTTCATAAATACCTGCATTTTTTACCTCGCCACCCACATAAACCTTCTGTGAAGAAAATTCCCTGACTGTAACTGTGAGCTCTGGATTTTCTATGCGATCCGCATACAGTTTGGTAAGCAATTCGTCTAATTCCTTCGCTATGAGGCCGGCAGCCTTGACATCATCGAGGGGAACCAGAGAGATATATCCATCGGGCCTGATTTTTACAGTCGCGTCAAGCCGGGGAAAATAGAAAAAACTAATTGAAATAGTGTCACCGGGACAAAGGATATACTCTGTTTGTCCTGCAGGAGATAGATCTATCCCTGGAGCAGGATCTGTAATTCCATACTGCTTCGATGGTGATACACATCCAGTTAGAATGAGAGCAATACCAAGAAAAAGCAAAATATGCATTGCCTTACCCCTGCGATACAAGAATTTCCCTATTTCTCTCAAATCTCCATCCATTAAGTGCTTAATTTTATATTTTACCATTATTTTCCTATAGTTTCTTGTTTTCAAGGGAGTCTCCGTACCCCAGATACCTGATCCTCAGAAACCGGCAAATACTCTGAATATGTCGCAAAGTCATAACATTGAACTTCGCAGCACTCTGCCTCTGGTATATATGAATAATCCGGCTCTGCGGTATGTATAAAACATCCCAACCCTTCTTCTTTGCACGCCAGCAGTATTCTACATCCTCATAGAGATAGAAGAACCCCTCATCCAGCAGACCAATATCTTCCAGTGTCTCTCTGCGGATGATGTGACAGGCTCCCATCATCCAGTCTACCGGGCGCATATTTTCGTGATCCCAGTCAGTCATGAGATGGTCTTTCACAAAGTGGGAACGAGGGAACGCCTTTCCCAGAGGAGTGCCCCTGAATAAAACGGTGAGGGGTGTCTGAAAAGTCCTGCACGACAGTTGTACCGTTCTGTCAGGATTCAGCAATTTTGGCCCTCCGATCCCGACACGTGGGTTCTGCTCCATCACATCCATAAGTACCTGAAACGAATCCGGCAAAATAATGGTATCGACGTCCAGTACAATGACATATTTTGAATCAGCCCTTTGGAGGCATTTATTACGGGCACTGGCAACGCCTTCGTTCACTTCATTTCTGATGTAGTGGAACTCGGGAAATTCCTCGGTCATAATCTTTGGAGTATCATCAACAGATCCGTTATCAGCAACAACCACCTCATAGGTGAGACCATTGACATTTTGTCGGATAGAAGACAAACAGTCTCTGAGAAGACCAGCCGCATTCCAGGTGGCTATGCCTATCGTCAAGTCTTTCATTGCAATAACTTCCCGTATATGCCTAAAAGTCTCTCCTGCATCAGTTCCCAATGATATCGCTCTTTTATAGCCCTGAGACCGTTAAGCCCCATTTCGTGTCTTAAGTCCGGATTCCTGCACATCAGTTCAATCGCTTCAGCCACTTCTTTCGGATTACTCTCATCAACAACTATACCGCACTGGTAGTGGTTTATAATTTCTCTAAGGCCACCCATATCTGATGCTATAACAGGCACACCCATGGCAAGAGAATCAAAAAATTTTGTTGGGGTGATATTCTTGAACCATGCAGACCTGTGATAGAGAATGATGGACACATCGATTTTGCCGTATAATGCCGGCATCTCTTTGCTGTCGAAAGCCCCTGAAACACTCACCCTGCTTTCCAGTCCGTTGATTATCCGTGCAAATGTATTTTTATAGGAATCGAAGACCCGTCCTGCGAGAAGAAGCTCAATCCCATTATAGTTTGGTGATACCAGTTTAAATCCCTCTATAATTTCTTCTATGCCGTTATCCTGATAAATAGATCCGATTCTCCCCAGCACTGTTTTCTCTTTTGCAGGAGGACTTTCATAGTTGTTCCGGATCATTTCCTTGGTCGGATAACTGCCAATCAATTCGACCATGGGATGACCCATAGTTCTGTATTTAGTGACCTGGTAGTCATTGTGCACACATATTGCGTTTGATCGTTTCGCCATAAACCGCTCCATGAACTTCACTATGCCCTGTAATCTATCTGGATAAAGTGCAAAATAATCAGGTTCGCAACTGTCAAAAATCAACGGGGTCTTCCGAAGTTGCTTGAACAAAATTCCCAATGGCAGCAGCTGAAGGTTATGACAATGTACGACATCAAAAGAAACATTTTTCAGGTGCGAAAGGACCCTGGCACAGTATCTGGCGAAATTCGGCAGTGTTTTTAATCCCGTCCGGTCCGGCGCCTTCTCAAAGATTCTTTCTATGCGAATCCCGTCCCTGACCTCGAAAGGAGAACTCTTTCCCGATCTGTCCCACCCGAGCACTGTGACATGATATCCGTTTTCTACGAGAGTTTTAGCTTCATTATATGCCCTCAAATAGCGCCCCTGGTATGGCTCGAAGCTCATCGAAAACAACATCAGGACTCTCTTCATTATTCCAGATACCCAAGTCCCCTGAGCCTATTTCTGAGGTCTTCTTCTTCCTCCTCACTGTAGTCTGAAGTTTTTGCGCTTTCTGTATCGCCCTTGTACTTTTCGGTTCCTACAGGGTGCAATGAGAGGAATTCTTCATCGAAAATATCCTGCGATATCCTCCCGTCAAAAAACTCAGGCAATGGCAGGTGATTCAGATAAATCGACAGCGCGGTAACATCCATAATATCCATTCCGGTCACCTCATGGTTGCTCCTGATGCCCTCTCCAACAGCCATAAAAATACCCATCGGGCGATGGTCCCCTGAAATCACGGTAAATTCCCTTGTAGGGTAACGGGGACGGATTGGTGTTCCCCCTGCACCATATTTAAGCCCTTCGATCTGTTCTGCCTCCTTCCACTTGATAAGGAGATCCGGTGCTTTCGGGACATAGGGACCGGAATAAATCTCGTCCCGGTGTTTCACCCATTCTATTACTTGCCTCCCTGTATTCATTTCCCGACATCGTTCCAGCAATGCGGATTTGATTTCAGAGACTGTTTCCTGATAGTTCCTGATATTATTGATCCAGATGACGGGCATCACATTGTCAGAATAAGCAATAGTGTTTTCCCAATCAATCGAGGCAAAAAATACCTTCGAGTGCACCTTGCTGATAAGACCGGGCAGAATTCCAAACAATTTCTCTTTGATGCGGCGGCTCAACACCTTTTCCATATATTGATAGGATTGCTTGAGCGCCTTCGACAGTGATATGTTTCCGTTCCCTCTCTTCATCTTTAAAAAACCGGCTTCATGCAGCCACTGATTGAGGCAACCGTTCCCGTGTTGCCTGAAGCCGAATCCGTGATCCGACAGGATCAGTATGGGACATTTCTCTCCTGCCAAACTGCGGATCTCTCCTATTTCACGGTCTACCTCCTGATAGACCCTGAGAATAGCATCCTGAAACTCAGATCCCGTATCATTCATATACCTCCAGAAACAATGCTGAACCGGGTCTGTCTCCCTGAAAACTGCAATGATTGTATCCCATTCATATTTGTTCATGAGATACCTCACCGTCTTGCCGCGTTGCCGCACTGAATCGATAATTTTTCCCAGGGCTTCCCCGATCCTTCCCGCGATCACAAGACTCGTAACACCCGGTTCCTGGATATACGGGCCCACCTCGTGCTCGATTTCCGAGAGAAGTCCGCCTGGATAGGTGAACCCTCTGCTGTTTTTTCCGGGGGCGTCCAGTCCGCTGATTACACAGCCGTTGATGTTCTCTGCAGGATAGGACATGGGGACATTTACACTGATCACGGTTTTCCCCTTATCAGATAGATACTTCCACAGTGAAATCCCATTTCTCGAAGCTGATTTCGTAAAACGTATCTCATGGCTTCCCGGAACTCGTTCATAAAATTCAAAAATCCCGTGTCTTCCGGGATTAGTACCGGTAATGAAACTGCTCCATGCTGCTGCACTCCGCTGGTTGGGAACAGAGAGAAGTCGCCCGAAAGCTCCCTCATTCTTTATCCGTTCGAAGTTCGGGAGCAAGCCCTTCTCTATCCAGGGGAAAAGAAGATCAGGTGTGGCCCCGTCTATTCCAATGATAATAGGTTTTGCCATACTCCTGTGTCTTAAGAAGCCCACTTCTTATCCTGAATCATTCAGGACAGGTAAAGGTCTTTCTATTAAAATGCATCGCAATCTCCCATTGTGAAATACCAGTGATTTATGTCACAAAGGTAATTAGTGTTTAAATCGGGAGACAAGGAATCCACAAAAACATGAGATTTCTCCGCTGCCGCTGAGGAAAATCCATTCCGGCTTAAGTAAGCATGGAGAGGATTTTGGGGAGTAGTCCATGCGGCAACTACACGTGCATTTTGTTCCTGGAAATATTTCAGAGACTCTAATAGAAGGTCGGTTATCGACGCTTCGTGATAGGGCTCTACAAGCATATCGATGATCAGACCCCGCGTAATATCCTCTTTCCTCTCACAGCGGAGAACGATAAAACCGACTAATTGCCCCTCGCTCTCAGCACTGAGAATCCCGTATGTGTTTGCCGGGTTACGGGTATATCTCCAGTTGAGATATTCGCTGTCCCTTATTGTCGCTATACCCAACGAACTGTTCATTTTTTCCCAAAGACCGTCAAACCTTGCGTCAAATGACTCTATTCTTTTGATGGAAACGTTACTATGGAATTGTTTACTTCCGGCGGAGCGAACTGCCACCAAAGAGAAAACGCGGGGAACGATACTTAAAACATCGCGCACCTTCGCTGATTTCATTTTCTTAACACCCGCCTTAAAAAGTGAAATCGTGTTCATAAACCTCTGCATCTTGCATGGGTAAAACCCCATATACTTAAATCTTTTCCTGAAAATCTTAAAAGATATTTCACTTGAAAATCCGAAATGAAAAGCAGCCTCCCCTCTGATTTCATTTCTACTTTTACGGTTAAGGGGGAAAAAGATATTCTTTTTCCGCCATTCGGGATGAACCATCAAATCCGCGTATAGTGCAGCCACAACTCGAGTCCCCATCACTGTCATCTGCCACGGAACATATCCTGCAAATCCGATAATCTCCCCGTTCCATTCCGCAACATTCGCAAAGTTTTTCCGTGCAGGATTTTCAATAAACTTCCACCTCCAGTAGTCTTCGGAAAAATCTTTTCCCCAAACAGTTTTTGCAAGCAGGGTCAATCCATGTTCATCACCTATTCTGTATTTTCTGAAGATAACTTCCGACATGTTTTAAGTCTTTTTCAGGTACTGCAGGAACAGATGTTTTATATGCAAATACCAAATCTGTTTGTCCAATCAATATGCTCCCACTTTTTTCAAAACTACAGCTATCGTCTTGAATAAAATCTTTATATCGAGCGAGAGAGATTGGTTTTTAACGTAAAAAACATCGAATTGTATCCAGTCGTGAAAGTGTGCTTCGCTTCGTCCCTGCACCTGCCATAATCCGGTAATGCCCGGCTTCACCTTGAGCCGGATGTCCCGCCAGCTTGGGCTGAATTTCATCTCTTCCTGTATAAGAGGCCTTGGGCCAACCAGGCTCATTTCTCCCTTCAAAACATTGAAGAGTTGGGGGAGTTCATCGATACTGGTACGGCGCAGAATTCTCCCCAGCCTCGTAACTCTCGGGTCGTTCGAAAGTTTAAACATAGGGCCATCCGTCTCTTTTTTTGCCAGTAATGCTTCATGTATCTTTTCAGCGTCCTTTACCATAGTCCTGAACTTTATCATGCCGAAGAGCCTGCCTTGCAAACCACATCGCTTTTGTATATAAAATAACGGACCGGGAGAGTCTATTCTAATCAATAGGGCGATAAAAAGAAGAAAAGGCAGAAGAATGAGCAGCCCGACAGAAGAAAGCGCAATATCCATTGTCCTTTTGACAACTCTATACAGAGTTCTCGAAACTTGCGTTGACCAGGACAGATCAACGGTGCCCTTTACTGAATATTCAGGGATAAGATTCATATCACCGATTTTTATCCCATTCATCGCAATGTAATTTTTCATCTGATACTTTTTGGGTATACTTGCCTCCGCACCGACTATTGAATATTCGACTGTTGCGCCATTGGATACGGAAACACCCTTCCAGAGTATACTCTCCCGGAAGAGTACCCCTTCTTCAATCCTGCAGTTATTGGCTATGACAGCCGGGCCAATGATTTGTGCGAAATCCTCTATGCTGCAGTTGTCACCGATGATTACCGGACCTAGTATATATGCTTTGGGAGATACTGTCACATTCTTTCCAACCCATACTTCTCTTGCTATTTCCTTTTTATTCCCGGAATGAAAATCTGCTGCATTGATCAGAAGGTCCCTGTTTGTATTGACATAATCCCGGACACTGGAAATGTTCCTGTAGTCACCGCGAAGTTCATAAGTTGACAGACTGAGTGATTCTTGCTGCAGCATGGGTATCAACTGCTCTTTTATGTCCATATAACTATTCTTGTCAATAAAGGTGAGGACAGACGGGTCAAAGATATACATACCTGCCATTCTCCAGGGTGATTTCCTGTGTATCGCGGGCTCAACAATGGTGAAGCCTTTTCCGGAATTTTCGCTTTCAAGTGATATTTTTTCCATCGCACTTTTATCACTTTCTTGCCGGTAAACTCCGATAGTAAGTATTGAATCTACTTCCAGGTGATATTGTATGAAGCTTTCCAGTTCTATATTTTTAATGAACAGATTGCCGTTCAAGACAAGAAAGGGCTCCTCACCGATGGAGTGCTCAATATCTTTCAAACAACCTGCTGTCCCTCGCGGGATATTTTCTTTATAGTATCTGACCCCGATCCCTGCTCTTTGATCCGTCTTCTGATGACTGGTGACAATATCTTCGTTGGAGACTGCTATAATCACTTCCTCAATACCACTCTTCTTCAGAAAATCAATGGTATACTCAATAAGAGGTCTGTTAAGGATTGGCAACCTGCAAGGAGGACAATAATTAGTAAGGGGCGCAACCTGACTAGTTTGTCCACCTGCCAGGACAACAGCCTTCCTGATTTTAGATGTCATTCTCTTTGTCATACTCCTTTCCCATTTCCCTTGAGGTTGCATCCTCCTGAGCACTGCGAGAAAGACTCAGACTTCAACTATATTCTGATTCCCCCGGAATATATTCCTGTATTCACTGCAAATCCTTGCCGCAACAGCTCTCGTCATCCAAACCTGGCCTGAATTGACTATGTTAAAAGCCCTTTTCAACTGTGGTGTCTTCATATCCTTGGTGATGAACCCCTTCGCTCCCAATCGCGCAGAGAGATATTCTGTATCCTTATCATAGGTATCCGATGCCACCATTATTTTTGCCTTCGGTTGGAGATCCATAAGATGAGAGATGTATTTCGAGTCCATAATGATCAAATCAGGGTCTGCCTTCAATGCTTTCCTGATCTGATCTTTCTGGAAATATTCTGACTGTTGTAAAAGCAGTATAGTTTGAGGAAGTATACGTCTGATCCTTTTTAAAAATGCTGCATCTTTTACAAAGACAAAAATCTTTTGCATAATTAATAATCGCCTTAAAGGGATTTATTAGTCAATAGGAAGAAAGTATTGTTTTTGTATCGTTTTTTTATTCCCTGAGAAGGGAAAGTGCCTCAACGCGGCTGGATGCTCCGATTTTTTTGAAAATATTATAGAGGTGATTTTTTACGGTACTCTCACTGACATGGAGAGTTGCTGCTATGACTTTATTGCTCAGGCCTTTTGACATCAATTTCACAACTTCTCTCTCCCTTCTTGTAAGAGAATTCAATAAGTCCTTGTTATATTTCGTTTTTCGGACTTGCCTGGAAAATTCTTCGAAGACGGCAGAAAGAATATCCCTGGTAATCCATATCTCATTGTCTTGCAGTTTAAGAATGGCTTTTTGCATAAGGTTCGGGGAGATAGAGGGAATTACAAAACCACAAAACCCCGGATAACTGAGACATCTGAGGACGTTCTCCTGTGTTGCCTCACCAACCACAAGGACTTTTATCTGTTCATCGTGGATGCGGGAGAGTTCTCTTTCATCCACGATGAGTATGTTCGGTGCAGATTTCAATGCCTTTTCGAGTGACGGGAAAAAAACGACAGAATCCATGATGGCACTGAATGCTTCCCTGCCAATATTCTGCGAAACCACTGCAACATTTATCGAAACATATCTGTTTTCACTCATGAATCTGTACCTCTTGCCAATTAATTGCAAATTCCGCACAGTAAACAGCTGCTTTCAAACCTGTATGCGCTATCCTGATAATTAATAATTATTATAGCAATAAAATTTACACATTACCCAAAATTAAGGGATTAGTCCGTTTAACTGGACCATGCTATGCTTAATAAATGGGTGATAGTTCTCCCTCTGAGGGGTATTTGAAGGTGCCACAAAATGGGCATCGATTTATGGCACCGTTTGACCGTCATTTTCACTGCCCTGCATGTGGCTCTCGCAAGTTGTATGTACTGTCTGACGAAAGACGAAAATGCACACAGTGTGAGAAGAAATTTACTCCTCGATTTCAGAAACATAGATTGCCTAAAGACATGATCAAGGAAATCTTCAGATTGTTCTGTTTGATGGCTCCTGCGTCCCGGGTTGCCAAGGATCTGGAGATTAATCGAAAAACAGTTTTAATTATTACCTCGGCAATTAAATACCGGAAGCCGTCATCCTCGCTTGTCGGGGATCGGACGGCTTAACACCTTGATTCCGAAGAAATATTCCGGACAAGCCGGAATGACAAATTCAAGGCATTTAGTTGCTGGAGTAATAATATTCCTAATAAATTACCCGTATAGAACAGATTTGCCGTCACAGGCATTGTACTCTATCCCCATAAGCTCAAAAACGGTGGGCGCTACATCCATGATGTTAACCTTTTGAATATTAAGATGCCTGTTGAGAAAAAATGTTGCATCATCCCGGGTGTGTGCCCCGGTGAAAATACTTCTCCCGAACAGTACGTTTTTATTCAGAGATCCCTTCAGATCATACCCACGGTGTGGTAAAGCAACAAGATCAGGACCGGATTCGAAATGTGGACCGATGTAAATATCTTCTTTGAAGAATATTTCCTTCACAACCTTTTCGCCATCAATGGAAAGCTTCTGCAAACTATCTTTGATGAGCGCTCTTATACTTTCATAATCTTCCTTTTTCACACTTCCTGAAGGATACCGTGTCTCAAGATTTATATAGATGCGTGAAGGGTCGAGAGCAAACGCTTTGCTTTCAGGATGTATATCTGACAATGATTCAGGAGGTTCTTTTCTAAACTTCAGCAGTCTTTCTTCCCTGAGCCAGGCATTGAGATAAAGCTCTTGTTTTATTGCCGCAAATCCATGATCTGAAACAATCATGAAGGCTGTGTTCTTATCACATCTCTGAGCCATGGCTCCAATAAGGGCATCTATTTTTTTGTAGAAATCAATGAAAAATCTGTGCATAGCATGTGCATCATCTTCATATGCTGACCAGAAAAAGTGATGCAGCCTGTCAGTCTCTGTAATTGTACCGATAAAAAGGTCCCATTCTTCATTGTCAAAAAAGTGCAGCAGGGCCTTCTCTCTCGTCCTGAACGTCTGGTCTATATCCTCGGCAAACGCTTCCAATGACTGAGACGCTTTCTTTGTATCGACATCCATCCTGTAGTCGATGTTTTGCAGATACTGATATGCAGATTCCGGGAAAGTAGCCTTCCTGAGATCAAGGGCTACGAACCCGGCTGTCAGTATGCCGTTCAGGGGCCTTGCAGGATAGGTAGAAGGAACATTTATCACGATGCTCCGTTTGTTATGCCTTCCGATGATCTCCCATATCGGATCACTCTTAATATCATGGGAATTAGGGAAACGGTACTCATATGACCCTTTTCTTAAATCCATGAATCCATAAATATTATGTTTCCCTGGATTGACACCAGTCATGAATGTAGTCCATGATGTTGACGAGACCTCAGGGATGGAAGCAGTCATCTCACTCAGGGCACCCTCATGAACCAATGAAGCAAGATTTGGCATAATCCCTCTGCTGACCAAATTCCGCAAAAGGCTGCAGGGTACTCCGTCTATGCCTAATATGACGACCTTTTTTTTCTTTTTTTGGTGGAAATTAAGCATTACATATACCCCAGATCTCTCAGCTTTGCCATAATCATTTCCTTGTCGTGTCCACGTCCACTCCTTTCGGGAGTATTCTCCAAGTCCTGTTGCCAGGCAGGAAGATCAGAGAACCTGACAGTGGAGCTTTTTGCGCCTAATGACCGGTACCCTTTGAGGTAAAGAAGACAAAAGGGGAGTTTACGGTCATGGATGACATCCCATATATCACGTTCCCGGAAATGAAGCACAGGATGCACTCTTGTATGTTCCGGGGCATGTCTGACACTGAAGTATCCCTCTGTCTGCCTCGCATCCTGTTCATCCCAGCGAATTGCGGTAGCAACAGCATGAATGTCATTATTTTCAATGAACATACTCAGTGCGATGGTTTTCATGAGGTGATTTCCTACCATCGATTCCGGCTCAAAGGGAAATTCTTCTCCGGCAAAGCCTATCCTTTGTACCTCCCGCCTGTTCCTCTCGTTCAGTTCGGCAACCCTGATGATATCGCCAAGTTTTTCTGCTTTTGAAAGCACATCGGTATTTTTTAACACGTTTACCTTAACATCCCATATTTTCCCAACCTGCCCAACATGGTCGACTATTTCCTGAAACACGTCTCCTTCATCGATAAAAATACATTCAGGCATGGTCATATTCATTTCCCGACAGGTTTCCCTGAATAACCACAGCATTAGCGTGCTGTCTTTGCCCCCCGTCCATGCAATAACCAGTTTATCCAGCCCGAATTTACTGATAGCTTCCTGAATGATTTCTTTTGAACGCCTGATCTTTTCAGCGAGAGGTAACGCTGTAAGGCCGTTTCTATCCAGAACAGAGCCAGTTGACATTCTGTTTCTTCCTTTCTTCCGATATTACAGACGTTATTTTGCAGATGAAGTAGTTCAAGGCATAATGGCGTTTTCTGTAAAACGTGTATCCAAGCTCCGCAAACGACGGTATCCCCGATTTTATTGCTGCCACAATCCAATCCCTCTGATTCGTATAGGCAAACTTCCGGTTACCGGCTGTATAAATTAAGAGAAACTGTTCCTTGATGAGCATTGCCTGGCAAACTGGTTCATTCAGTGAAGAGAGCTTCTCCAGGATATTCACTTTCTTATCTGTTACCTTGTTTTTCACCAGGATAAACCGCCTATTGCAGAGTCCAGAGAATTCTCCGTTGCTTTGTTGTCTGGCCTTTCTCAATTCTTCTTTCAGGCCTCCCTGCCCCCTTCAACTCTCATTTCAATTTTATTACGAAAGATTCTTTAATAATAACAAATAAATACGGCTAAAGAAATGAACTACCCCGCAGCAGAGCTGCGAGGTATCAAAACAAAAAACAAGGAAGTTTTACCCCGATGCAGAGCATCGAGGAATTCTTTGATTAAA
>JAKLQR010000369.1 GCA_022013235.1 Thermodesulfovibrionales bacterium
GAGAAGGGTCCCCCGTTCGATACCTTTTGAGACGCTGATAATTATCGCTTCATCCATGAGATGCGGCGCTGCTTTACTGAATACGGCCCTGGTGAACTGCGAGGGGACGGCATTCAGAACATAGCGTGCTTTTTGCACTGCCTGTTTGATATCATTCGAAATCTTGAGGGAATCGGGGATGGTAACACCGGGCAGGTAGGTGCTGTTGCATCGTGTCTGCTCAATCTCATCGGCAAGGTCTTTTTCGAACACCCAGAGGGTGACGTCAAATCCTTTCTCCGAGAGGAGACAGGCAAGTGTTGTCCCCCAGCTTCCTGCACCAATCACTGTGACGTAACTCATCGTCCCTCCTTCTGTGACTTTTCTATTTTGGCCCACGTGTCACGCAGGGTAACGGTACGATTCAATACTAACATATCAGGAGTGGAATCGGGGTCAACACAGAAATACCCCTGTCGCTCAAACTGGAACCGGTTCCCCGGGGCTGATCCCGACAGACTTGGTTCAGCCCGGCAGGATTTCAATGCTTTCAGTGAATCAGGATTGATGCCGGATTTCCAGTCGGCGCCTTCTCCAACATCGGCAGGGTCAGGACTGGTGAAAAGATGATCATAGAGCCTCACCTCAATCTTAAGCGCATGAGAGGCGGAAACCCAGTGCAGGGTTGATTTCACCTTCCGGCCGTCCGGAGCATCACCGCCCCTGGTTGCAGGGTCATAGGTGCACTGGACTTCGAGGACTTCCCCTGTTTTTTCATCCTTCACGACCCCCACGCATTTTATGAAATATGCATACCGCAGGCGCACTTCACGCCCTGGCGCAAGCCGGTAAAACTGCTTCGGCGGATCTTCACGGAAGTCATCCCTCTCGATATAGAGGACCCTTGAGAACGGCACTTTCCGCGTCCCCATGCCGGGGTCTTCGGGGTTGTTGACTGCGTCCAACTCTTCTTCTGCATCCTCCGGATAATTGAGAATAACCACACGGAGGGGCTGCAACACTGCCATTGCACGTGGAGCGCTTTTGTTGAGATCTTCCCGCAGACAATATTCAAGCAGCGCCATGTCCACGGTACTGTCGCGCTTGGCTACCCCTATCCGGTTGCAAAAATTCCGTATCGATTCCGGAGTATATCCCCTTCTCCGCAACCCCGAGATTGTCGGCATGCGCGGGTCATCCCATCCGCTTACATATCTTCCCCCGACCAATTCTATAAATTTCCTTTTACTGAGGACAGTGTACGTGAGATTCAGACGGGCGAATTCAATCTGCCGGGGATGATATACATCCAGTACATCAAGGATCCAGTCATAGAGCGGTCTGTGGTCTTCGAATTCGAGGGTGCAGATTGAATGGGTGATGCCTTCCAGGGAATCCGACAGGCAATGTGCATAATCGTACATCGGATAAATACACCATGTATCACCGGTCCGGTGGTGGGAAGCATGGAGTATCCGGTAGATTACCGGGTCGCGCATATTAATGTTCCCGGAAGCCATATCGATTTTCGCGCGTAATGTCCGCGTGCCGTCAGAAAATTCTCCCGCTCTCATACGTTCAAAGAGATTCAGGTTTTCCTCAACACTGCGGTTCCGGTAGGGGCTCTCCCTTCCCGCCTCTGTCAACGTGCCGCGGTATTCTCTGATCTCCTGGGGACTGAGATCACAGACATATGCGTTGCCCGCATGAATGAGTTGTACCCCGAACTGATAAAGCTTCTCAAAATAATCCGATGCATAGAAAAGCCGGTCGTCCCAGTCAAACCCTATCCATCGGACGTCTTCCTGTATGGACTCGACATATTCAACTTCTTCCTTCGTGGGATTCGTATCATCGAACCGCATATTACAGAGTCCCCCGAAGTCTTGAGCGGTACCGAAATTCAGGCAGATGGACTTGGCATGCCCGATATGGAGATAGCCGTTCGGTTCCGGAGGGAATCGGGTATGAACGCGGCTGTCGTATTTTTTTGCGTTGATATCCGCTTCGATAATTTCTGTGATGAAATGAGAAGGTTTCGTGGGATCCGATGAAACCGGATTCCGCTCGTTCTCTTGTTTTTTCCCGGAATCGTTCATGATCCTTCTCCTATGGTTTGTATCGCTCTTTCCAGCCGTTGCAGGGTTTTCGCCTTCCCCAGGATTTCGAGAACTTCGAATATCCCGGGACTTTCAGTTTTGCCTGTCATGGCAACCCGCACAGGCTGAGCAATCATGCCGAGCTTCAGGCTGTGACGCTCCGCATATGATACAAATATCTTCTCTATCTCAGATGCAGCAAAATTTTCAAGTGCTTCAATCGCTTCCCTGATCCCCTTCAGGTGTGCAAGGGTCCCGGCATTCAGGAATTTTGCTTTTGCCTTTTCGTTGTATTCTATGTCTTCCGCAAGGTAAAACTGCAATCCGTGCGCGAGTTCAACAAGGGTCTTCGCACGTTCCCTCAGAGAGAGGGCCGCCTTGCCGAGCCACTGCCTGTCGGGGAGTTCTCCCTCTCCGACGATTTTTAGGGTTACAAGAAACGGCATGACCAGTTCCACAAGCTCTTCGGGTGTTTTCTGCATGAGATAGTGACTGTTGAGCCAGAGGAGTTTTTCAGGGTTGAACACTGCAGCGGACTTTCCGACATGGTCAAAAGAAAAATACCCGGTCAATTCATCTATAGAGAAAACCTCCTGGTCGCCGTATGACCAGCCGAGACGGACGAGATAATTGACAAGGGCTTCGGGCAGATATCCCATATCCCTGTACGCAATGACTGATGTCGCTCCATGCCTTTTGCTGAGCCTTGTTTTATCTGCTCCGAGGATCATCGGGAGGTGGGCAAAGAGCGGGACTTCATACCCGAGGGCTTTATAAATATGGATTTGCTTCGGCGTATTGTTCAGGTGGTCGTCCCCCCTGATGACATGGGTTATCTTCATGTCCACGTCGTCTACAACAACAGTGAAATTATATGTCGGCGTCCCGTCAGAGCGGAGGATGATCAGGTCATCGAGCTGGCTGTTTTCGAAGACTGTCCTGCCTTTGATCAGATCTTCCACAACCGCCTCTCCTTCCACCGGCATCAGAAAGCGTATCGCCGGACTCTTCCCGGGCACCGGATCTTTTCTTCCCCTGCACCTGCCGTCGTATTTTGGCGATCTGCCCTGGGCAAGCGCTTCTTTTCTCCTCGCTTCGAGTTCTTCGGGTGAACAGTAGCAATAGTATGCCTTCCCTTCTTTTACCAGGGATTCCGCATAGCTTCTGTAGAGGTCAAACCTGTCAGTCTGCCTGTACGGCCCCTCGTCCCAGTCGAGCTTCAGCCACTGCATGCCTTCCATAATAGAGCCGATATATTCTTCAGTGGAACGGGTCCTGTCGGTATCTTCGATCCGCAGGATGAAAGACCCTTTGTTATGCCGTGCAAAAAGCCAGTTAAAGAGCGCTGTCCGTGCCCCGCCGATATGGAGATGACCGGTCGGACTCGGTGCAAACCTCACTCTTACCATAGACAAATTCTCCTCTGTAAAAATTCTCTCTGTCACTCCCGCTTGCCGGGAGTCTTTCCTCAAGAAAGATTCCGGGCAAGCCGGAATGACAGGATGGTTGCCGATACTATTATATTTGTAAGTACGAACAATTGCATGTGAAAAAACATGGAGTTGAGCTTTCCATAAGGTTTTTAGAGCGCTTTTTTGAACTCCAGCTTCAGGAACCGTTTTGTCGTATCGGTTACCCTGAAGCGGTCATCACCCCTGAAGCCTGCTATCCAGACGATGTCGTCTCCTGAGGCAACAACGGGGATGATATCCCGTTCATCCCTCGGAATTTTTGCATCGACGAAATAATCCTGAAGCTTCTTTCTTCTGCCGAATCCAAGGGGGTAGAAAAAATCACCGTTCTCTCTTGCACGAACGGTAAGTGTTTCTCCGGTTTTGTCCGCGTCGAGCACGATCTGCATTTTACCGTCGCCAAGCCCTTTTCCTTCATCCACGAGTGATGCCTTGATAACAGCTTTTGCCTCCTTCAGGACAATTTCTCCGGGAACGGGCAGCTCATAGTTGCCGATCCGCTGGGGGACCTCCGAGGTGAGGAGAAACGTTGCATAGCCTTTAATAGCCCGTATCCCCTTTGGCAGATAGAGCCTGTCACCCGGGTTCCCGTTTTTCAGTAATTCGATGATTTCTTCGATGTGGATAAAACCTATACCCCTGAGGCTTTTTGTCTCGTTAAGCGCTCTCCGCAGCACCCTGCGCACGATGACCTTGTCCATAGTCCCGAAGGGAGCGAGGAAAAGCTCGATCGAGAGGTTCGTCTTCCTGCATATCATTTTCATGAGCGCTTTGGTCACAATGAGCTCAAAATATTTTTCCTCTTGCCTGAAGATTTCCGCCGTCCTCGCCAGGGTTTCTGCAATGTCGGGATTCAGTTCCCTGAGCAGGGGGACAACAGAGAACCTGATTCTGTTTCTGAGGTAGTTTTTCTTCAGATTTGAAGAATCAACAACATACTCCAGCCGGTTTTCCTCAAGAAATCTCTCTATGTCAACCTTGGCTGTTTCAATAAGGGGTCTGATGATATATTTTCTTACCGGCGGAATACCGGCAAGGCCTGCAGAGCCGGAACCCCGTAAAAACCGCATAAGGACAGTTTCCACCTGGTCATCAGCCGTATGTGCCATTGCGATCTTGTCTGCCTTAACCTCGAAGGCTGCTTCGTCGAGTTTCCTGTAACGGAGTTCTCTCGCAGCCTCCTGTATATTGAGCCCCTGCTCCCGCGCAAAGGCCCTTACATCAACAGCCTTCTTCATGAATGGGACAGAGAGTGTATCGCAGAATTTTTTACAGAAAGCAATTTCAGAAGGGGTCTCCTCCGGTCTCATCCCATGATCAACATACAGGGCATGAATCTCGAGGGTCAGTCTCTCTTTGAGGCGGCAAAGAACCGAGAGGAGGCATACGGAATCAGGCCCTCCCGAAAGACTGACGAGCACCCTTTCTCTGCCAAGCAGCATCGAGAACTTATTGATCGTATGCAGTATTTTATCGTGAAGTGGTTCAGGGGACATCCTTCAGCTCCAGGGGTCTTCCTGCAAAGTTTTGAGGTAGTCTTCCCATTCAATGGGAAGGAGATATTTCTTTTTTGTGTTGCACTCCTTGCATGCAGGGACGATATTTCCTTTCAAAGATTTCCCGCCCCGAACGAGCGGAACGACATGTTCCATGGTCAATTCTTTGGGATGGATTTTCTTCCTGCAGAAATAACAGGCCCCCGCCGAACACTTCCTCTTCCACCATTGTGTTTTTCTGAGGGTCTGTGCCTTTATTTTCTCTTTCTTGATTTCTTCTTCAGTAACCGGTGAAATAAATGCTTCCATATGTCCTGTATTCTTGTTTTGTTGTCATTCTCCGGCTTGACCGGGGAATCCAATTGCTTTGTCTGGATTGCCCGATCAAGTCGGGCAATGACTCCTTTTGGATTGATTGTGATAATGAAAGACTGCTAAAACATTTTGCCCAGATCTCCGAGCCCGGGCATCTGCAGACCGCCGGTGAGTTTCGACATTTCACCCTGCACCATTTCCTGCGCCCTGCGGAGAGCCTCGTTCGCCGCCGCGATAACAAGGTCCTGCAGCATCTCTACGTCTTCCGGATTTACGACATCCTTCTCGATCTTGAGCGAAATGATCTCTCCGGCGCCGCTTGCAACTGCGGTGACCATGCCGCCGCCCGCTGTCGCTGCAACGGTCTTTTTTTTCGCCTCTTCCTGCATCTTTGCCATCTCAGTCTGGAGCTTCTGTGCCTGACGCATGAGATCACCAAGCATTTTTTTCGACATACTTTCCTCCGTGTCCGTTATTTACAGTCTCATAAACAGCTTTATAAATTCACCCTCTTCCAACCCTCCCCCCTCAATCCCGAAAGCTTTCGGGACTCTCCCCTGGAGGGAGAGGGCAAGGGTGAGGGGGATCATTCTATAGTACGGGTGCCCTTAATAAATAAGTTGCTTGCCATTCCGGCTGCCTGACTACGCGTCCTTTTCGTCTGTCCCGGGTATCACATCAACAACCCTTCCGTCGAATAATTCAAGCACCGATTTGATTTCCGGATCTGCCATGATTTCATTCTTTAGATCTTCTTTCCGGGCTATTTTTTTCTTTTTCGTCACCACCTCAATAGTAATCCTGCCCCCAAGTTCTTCGGAGAAAACTTCTGCTATGCTTTTACGCTGTTTCTTTATCGAGTCTGCAAAGACCGAGTCTCCACCGTTCAGGGTGAGCACAAGCATGCCGCCGGTGAGCGTATGCTCCGCCTTGAATAACTTCGAGGCAAGCGGGGCAGCTATCCTTTTAAGTGCACTTTCCCAGATTTCTTCAGTCAGGAGCATACCCTCCTGTGCAATCTCTTCTGTATCATCTGAATCCTCGGTTTCTGTATCTTTATGCATTTCTTCAATGTCTATTTTTTCCTCACTGGTCACTGCATCATGTTCAGCAACAGCTTCCCGGACCTCATTCGCGGGAGAATAATCGCCGGCTGGATGGTGATGTTCTTCTTCTTCTTCTGCTGCTGCTGCTGCTGCTGCTGCTGTTCCCTCTCTCCCCGGCTCCTGCGCCATGAGGGAATCCAGATGTTCCAGGATTGTTTTTACCGGTGTCATATCGCTCAGGAAACTGATCCTCAGGAGTGACATCTCAAGGGAGATGCGGGGAGAGGTGGCGCTCCGTATCTCCACTTCCGACTTGAGCAACTCGGCAAGCACCAGGGTAAGGCGGTCTTCAGAGGTGCTGCTCATGATTTTTTTCAATATATGTATTTCTTCATTGCCGAGTTCAAGTATCTCCTCAGGGTTTTTCACGACACATGCAACGAGAAGGTCCCTGAAGAACTGGATGAGCTCCTTCATGAATGATCTGATATCGGTGCCCTTTTCCGCAAGCTCGCCGGTGATTCTGAGAATGTCCGTCCTTTTCCCCTCCAGCAGCGCCTCTGCGGTCTGCACCAGAAGGCCGGTCTCTGTGATACCAAGGAGGTCGCGGATATCGGCTTCGCTGATGTCAGTTGAGAACGAAGATATCTGGTCGAGGATTGTAAGGGCGTCACGCATACTACCGTCAGCAGCCCGCGCGACCATTTCCAGCGCAGTCCCGGAAATCCTTATGCCTTCTGTCTCAGCGATCTCTTTCAGCCTCTCCCTGATCTTCGCTACCGTGATCCTTCTGAAAGGCAGGTGCTGGCAGCGCGAAAGAACCGTCAGGGGGATTTTCCTGGGCGCTGTCGTCGCAAGCACGAAGACGACATGGGGAGGAGGCTCTTCAAGGGTTTTCAGGAGGGCATTAAACGCTGCGTCAGTGAGCATATGCGTTTCGTCGATAATATAGACTTTATATCGGCCGCCGGAAGGGACATACTTCACCCGTTCTCTGAGATCGCGGATATCATTCACGCTGTTATTCGACGCACCGTCTATTTCCATGACATCCACGGAAGAGCCGTCGGTTATAGAGGTGCAGAATGAACAGGTTCCACAGGGGACGGACGTAGGTCCTTCCTTGCAGTTGAGGGCTTTCGCGAGTATACGCGCGGTTGAGGTTTTCCCAACTCCTCTCGGACCGGAAAAGAGATACCCGTGCGCGATTCTTTTCTGTTCGAGGGAGTTTTTCAGAATACGCACTATGGGCTCCTGACCGACGAGGTCTTCAAACTCCTGGGGTCTCCATTTTCTTGCAAGGACTATATAGCTCATAGGTGTTGTCATTGGTCACTGGTCAATAGTCAATAATTTTCAATGACTGTTGACTATTGACTATTTTCTGTCTTTCTCCAGCCTGAAAGCGGCTGCCTCCGGCACCCAGGGAAAACGTTTACCGCTGCTTCCTTCCGGACCTGACGGAGTTCACATCCCCCCGCTGCGAAGGGCCGCTCCCAGGCTGAAAAAAGACAAAATGGCGGAGAGAGTGGGATTTGAACCCACAGAGCACCGCGCCAGTTTTGGTTTTGTCAGGCAGTTGGTGACGGTTGGCTGACGGTTTTGATTTCAATAACCTTGCTATTTTGAATCTGCCTGAAAGCATCAACAACTTTTATTTTAGCATATACCTCGGTTGATTTTATTCCTAATTGCATCTGTCCTTCTTTAAACATTCATATGTGTTGACTTTTCCTAAGGGATAAGAATCAATGATTTGCAAGGAGAAACAATAAAAAGGCAGAGCCTTTTCTGACTCTGCCTTTATGTTTTTTATTTGAATAGAAAGACCTTATGCTTAATTAGGACTTTCCGCTTTTATTTGCGAGTGGGTTCCACCAGCCCATTTCCCGTGGTAGGAACATAGACGTGTGCATCTGATATAGGGCAGGTTTCGGGTTCGCAGAAACAATATTGAGCTTGCCCAACGTTGAAACAATCTCTCCACACTCGCCAGGATAAACCATTACCATCTGTAGATTCTGCATAATTTGTACTTGCGAAAGTTCCGGATGTGTCTCCATCCATATCCACTGGCTCTGCGTGCCAACCACAATCAACATTAGGGTATCCACTTATATCACAGCCTTTGTAAACGGTCAAACTTGATGGGCATCCTCCAGGGTCATAGTCAATGTTAAGCGATTCGATGCCAGAGAGCTGGTCACCAACCTGAGTGAAGCTTGCTGTTCCATAGTATTGACAACCATTATAATCAACGTATACATACCACAAACCGGAAAGACTCTGACCAAATGCGGAAGTTGCCATTAACACCACAAACATTGTTGCCAAAAAAATCGAAATGCACTTTCTCATAATTACCTCCATTTTTGATTGTGAATATTTTACATCATTATTCAGCATTTAGATGTCAGACTACAGAAAACTGTGTAGGATGTCAAGATGTTTTTGGAGTTTCTGAGTTTTTCCAGCGAGAATCAGATAGCCTTTTGAAGTAAATTTGAAGTAAAAAGAAAATAGAAGAAAGGTATCTGGACGGTTGTTTTTTTATTGGGTGATTGCTTTTGCCCTGTTTTTGCTGTAAAATTTAAGACCGCAAGGCAACTTTTGATAAATAAATGAAGGAGGGATTAGGGATGGGCAAGGTAATCTTGAAGGTATTTTTAGTTGGTGTGTTTATTTTAGGACTCACGGTATCTCTTTATGCACAACCTATTTTCAATCCTGGAAACGGACATTTTTATGCTCTTATCGAACTTGATCCGGATTTGAACTGGGCAGATGCAAGGGATTATGCTGCAACATTTGAATGGATGGGAATAGAGGGGCATCTCGCAACGATAACAAGCCCTTCCGAACAGGATTTTATCAATGTTTATTTTGGTGGAGATGAAGCCTGGCTTGGGGGATACCAGTTAGAAAATCAGAGTGCTGCTGATGCAGGGTGGCAATGGATAACGGGTGAGCCATGGTCTTACACGAACTGGGATGGCGGTGAACCGAATGACTGTTGCACTGATGAAGAGAATAATGAGGAAAATTATCTTATGGTGTTCGATGATTCAACGTGGAACGACAATAACAGCGGCGATACCTTAGGTGGTATGCTGGTGGAATTTGAAAACTGCGCCGGAAGTGTCTGCTATGTGCCGTGTACGCCGGGAGAATGCGACCCTTCATATTGTAATGTTTATGTCCCCGGTTTAATAAGCCCTGTCAGCGTAGGGCAGGTAAATTACTTGGTCTGCGATGGACCTTGTCCTCCATCCGCTTGTGTAGTGTTTGTCCCTACGCTCCCTGCCCTTGCATTTTAACCGCAATTTTTTCAGAGGCAGAGTCATTTCTGACTCTGCCTTTTTTATTGATTATTCGAACTAATCAACGGTTTCGATTTTTGCCCCCTGTTTCTAAGCACCCATATAGAGGGCAATTTTCGAAGAAAAACTATTACGCTATAAGTACCTGAGGACTTTTGATGCCTATAACTCAGGTGGCAGGGGTTTTGAAACGACAGTTCCGGTGACGGGTTGGTGACGGTTTTCAGGGGTGTTTGTGCTATCTAACTTATTGATATTACAGGAAAATAATGGCGGAGAGAGTGGGATTTGAACCCACGGTACGGGTTTAGCGTACACACGATTTCCAGTCGTGCTCCTTCGGCCGCTCGGACATCTCTCCAGAAGTTTATATGCAAAAATCACCGAAGCTTTGCTTCAAAATCAAAGAGATATTTTTTCTTCTCCTGTCATTCCCGCTTGTCGGGAATCCTTCTTGCTATCTTACGGGTACCCTTAAGAGTAAGGAGAGGGAAGGATTCCGGTCAAGCCGGAATGACAAATAAAGTACTATTAAGATTAAATGGAAAACACTGGTAAAATCAAGGTTATGATGACAGTTTCGTCTTCAACAACTCATTTACCATCTGAGGGTTTGCCTTGCCCCTGGTCAATTTCATGACCTGGCCGACGAAAAAGCCCATAAGTTTTTCTTCCCCGGCCCTGAACCTCCCGGCTTCTTGCGGATGCCTTGCAATAACATCCTCGACAGCCTTTTCCAACTCTCCGGAGTCGCTTATCTGGACCAGACCTTTTTCCTGCACGATCTCCCCTGCTGTCTTTGTGGTCCTGTACATCTCCCCGAATACGGTCTTTGCGATCTTTCCACTGATTGTCCCCTTCCCGATGAGCTTCAGCATGTCGACGAGACGGGCCGGCGCAAGGGGACATTCCCCGATTGTTCTGTTTTCAGCGTTCAGCAGTTTCATGAGGTCTCCCATGATCCAGTTTGCAACAGTCTTGGGTTGCCCGCCGAGCGTTACCGCGTCCTCAAACCATTCGGAAAGAGGTTTCTCCGAGGTGAGCAGGTCGGCGTCTGCTTCAGGAAGCCCGTATTCAGAGACAAAGCGCTCCCGCTTCGCATCAGGCAATTCAGGGAGAGAAGATTGTATCTCATTAATCCATGCCGGATCGACTGTCATGGGTACGAGGTCAGGTTCCGGAAAATACCGGTAATCGTGGGCTTCTTCCTTGCCCCGCATGGATTCGGTTACCCCACTGTTTGAATCCCAGAGTCTTGTCTCCTGGATGATATTCCCGCCTTCTTCGATAACTTTTCTCTGTCGTTTTATCTCATATTCGAGGGCTTTTTCAACGAAACGGAATGAATTCAGGTTTTTTATTTCGACTTTCACCCCGAATTTCTGCCGGCCGACAGGACGCACTGAGACATTTGCGTCACATCTGAGCGATCCCTGCTCCATATTGCCGTCACATACCCCGAGATATATGAGGATTGTGCGGAGTTTTTTCATATATGCGATGGCTTCCTGCGGACTTCTCAGGTCAGGCTCCGAAACGATTTCCATGAGCGGGACGCCGGCCCTATTGAGGTCGACAAAACTGAAATCCCCGGCGCCTTCATGAATATTTTTCCCTGCGTCCTCTTCCATATGGATTCTTGTAATGCCGATTTTTCTGGCCTGTCCGTTGACGAGTATTTCTATCTGTCCATGTTCACAGATCGGCAGTTCGTACTGGCTTATCTGATAGCCCTTGGGAAGGTCCGGATAGAAATAATTTTTTCTGGCGAACCTGCTGTAGGGCGATATGGTGCAATGTGTTGCCAGACCGGTTCTGATCGCAAACCCGAGGGCTTTGTTGTTCAGA
>JAKLQR010000370.1 GCA_022013235.1 Thermodesulfovibrionales bacterium
ATCACTGATTAACAACAGGCCCAGGAAATGCCTGGCCTACAAAACACCGCTTGAGGTCGCTTCTGCTTTTGTTGCACTTCGACCTTGAATGTGGGCAACCCTAATTCTATTTGCATTGTAATTCATAATTGTATTATAATGCAAACAATATGAAGTCATATAACGAAAGAGACATCAAATCTTCGGAAATTCTGCAGCTTATTATTCTCCATACGATCTACTCAGAGAAGGAAAGCAAAGACATCTTCTTTCAAGGCGGGACTGCGATCCGGTGGTGTTACAGCGGCAACAGGTTTTCCGAAGACCTGGATTTTGTAACCCACTTGCAGAGAGAAGGGGTAGAATCTCTTCTGGAAAAGATATCCGAAAAAATCAGGAAAACTGCAATCGCTCATTTCGGGACAGGTGAATTCGAGGTCAGGCAGCGGAGGACCGGCAGGAAAGGCTCTCATACGGCATTTGTCCGGTTCCGCCCGGACAGTGAGAGGAAGAAGATATCGGTGAAGGTTGAATTTGAGGAACTGCGTGAGGAAATGTTTCCTCAAACCGAAAAGATGTTCCTTTCTATGCTGCCTCTGGTCCGGCATCTGATCACGTCCGGCGACTTCAGGGTTCCCGCACCGAGCAGCATCATTCTCGCAGAAACTATGGAAGAAATACTCTCCGACAAGATAAGGGCGCTCCTGGAAAGGGAGTATCTGAAGGGGAGAGATTTTTACGATATCTGGTTTCTCACCTCCTTGAAAGTCAGGTGTGATGCTGAACTGATAAAGAGAAAAACGACGATGTACAAGTCGCCCTTCACCTGCAGAAGAGGAGTTGATATTTTTCTTAATCCGGACGATAAGGGGCGAAACGAGATTGCCGGGGCGATCAGGCAGGATTTGTCGAGATTCGTATTGCAACAGGATATGGCTCTGTTCGAAGCAAACGGGTTCAGGGATATGTTCGATGCGCTTAAAATCGCATTGTCTCCGGTTGAACAGAACGCCTCATTTTTCACAGCCGGCAGCCCGGTACGGAGGCAGAAGTGAAGAGACAAAGCACGGTAGATGTGCTGAGGCTTCTCCCCGCGTTATTCAGATATAACGACGCGGCCAAATTTGTAAAAAATCCCAATGTATTTCTTACCCGGGCGCTTAAATCAGGATATATGAACCGTATTGTACGCGGGGTTTATTACAATACCTTCAGGGATGCGCCGTCCGTCGAAGAGGTCGCATGCTATCTCAGAACGCCTTCCTATATTTCGTGTGAATGGGCTTTGAACTATCACAACGTTCTTCTCCAGGTACCCACCGTGTGTACTGTAATTACCTTAAGCACATCGGTAGGCTCAAGGAGTAAAGTCTCCTATAGGAATGTGGAGATAGAATACTCAAAAATATCTGAAAAACTTTTTCTTGGCTTTGAACCGGTCAAGGGATTCAATATTGCTGCCCCGGAAAAGGCCGTCCTGGACCTGCTCTATCTGAGGGGCTATATCACGGCAGCCGACGAGCTTGAACTCGACCAGCTGGACAGGGCGAGACTGAATGACTTTTCCAGTCTGTATCCGGTGTCGGTACAGAAAAAGGCGGACGCGCTGAACTATGAATAAATGGCTTATCGCACTCACCGTAATGCTTCCTACCCTCATAGAGATCATAGACACCTCAGTGGTCAATGTCGCGCTTGACCATATCCGGGGAAGTCTCTCCGCCGGCATCGATGAATCAACATGGACGATCACTTCGTATCTTGTTTCGAATGCGATCATCATCCCCATGACAGGGTGGCTGAGCAGGTTTTTCGGCAGGAAAAGATACCTGATCATTTCGATCACAATGTTTACCATAAGTTCTTTCCTCTGCGGCGCGGCGTGGAGTCTCCAGAGTCTCGTTGTATTCAGGATATTACAGGGAATAGGCGGAGGGGCGCTGCAGCCGTTGTCGCAATCCATACTCCTTGAGACATTCCCTCCGCGTCAGCACGGGATAGCCATGGCGGTGTTCGGGGTAGGCATCATGTTCGGTCCCATAGTAGGCCCGCTCCTCGGCGGCTGGATTACGGACAACTGGTCATGGCACTGGATATTCTTTATCAATGTGCCGATCGGCATTATTTCAATCCTTTTAACCATGATCTTCATCGCAGATCCGCCGTATATGCAACGGATGAAGATGAAGGTCGATTACTGGGGGCTTGCGCTTCTTGCCCTGGGCCTCGGTTGCCTCCAGATCGTTCTTGACAAGGGGCAGCAGGAGAACTGGTTCTCTTCAGGTTTTATCTTCTGGCTGAGCGTAACTTCAGCGGTCTCACTTATCTCTTTTGTGGTGGTCGAACTGTTTGCGAAAAACCCTGTAGTCAACCTCAGGGCATTCAAAAATATCTCGTTCAGTACCGGAAACATAGTAATGTTTCTGGGATTTTTCAACCTCTTTGCGAGCATCGTGCTCCTGCCGATCTATCTGCAGACACTCATGGGGTATACCTCATTTCTCGCGGGATTTGTTTTGGGGCCGGGAGGGATGGCGACGTTAATAGCCCTCCCTCTAGCCGGAAGCCTGGTGAATAAAGTGAACCCAAAGGCCCTTCTGGCTTTTGGCATTGCAGTGAATGCGTATGCGACTTATCTGATGTCGAATTTCAGTCTCTACGCTGATTTTTATACCGTGATATGGCCAAGAATTGTATTAGGCATTGGCATGGGGTTTTTCTTTATCCCGCTTACCACTATGACTATGTCCGGTATCAGAAAAGAAGATATGGGCAATGCATCTGCTATCTATAATCTCCTCAGGAACCTTGGCGGGAGTTTTGGTGTTGCATTCGTAACCACGATGCTCTCGCGGCGCGCACAATTCCATCAGGCCCATTTAGCGGAGCATCTTACCCCTTTTGATACCGCCTATCAGATGACTTCCGAACAGATTGCCCGGGTTCTCCAGTACAGGGGGTTCGAAAATACTCTCTCAGAGCAGGGGGGACTCGGAATGATATACAGAGAACTTCTCAGGCAGGCATCGATGCTCGCATTCAACGATACCTTTCGCATTATCAGTATCGTGATGGTCTGTGTGCTTCCGCTTGTGCTGCTTATGAGGAAAGGAAAGTCGGGTACATCCCCGGGAATGCATTGAAGTGTATCAGGAATGTTTATGGGAGTCACTGAGAAGTGTATAAGTAAGACTACATTCCCCCTCACCCTGGCCCTCTCCCTCCAGGGGAGAGTCCCGAAAGCTTTCGGGATTGAGGGGAGGGGACAAAGGGGAGGGTGTAAGAATATGCATCATTACTTACAGTCGTCGTAAGTAATGTGTATTATAAAAAAGAACGGTACATTGCTATGACACTCTTTTTCGTGACATTTTTCCTCATCTACGGCAGCATGCATCTGTATGCATTTATGAAAGCGAAGGCAGCGCTTGCGTTCAGTTTGCAGACAAGCATCGGCGTAGGACTCTTCATGCTGATAATGATCTTCACTCCGATTCTTGTCCGCTTCTCAGAAAAGGCGGGATTCGAATCGTTTGCCCGTCTGATGTCATATATAGGATATATATGGCTCGGCATCCTTTTTCTCTTTCTCTCTGCAGCATTGCTGATCGATTTTTACCGCCTTCTTGTCTCTGCCGCAGGATTCATTCTGAAAAGAAATTTATCGGCCCTGGCGGTATCCGGTGCGTATGCATTTTTCGTCCCTCTTGCATTGTCCATAGCGGTCGTCATTTATGGATATTTTGAGGCCGGGAATATCAGGACCGAAACAGTAGTATTCCAATCTCCCAGAATTCCTGCAGGGTCAGGCAGCATCAGAATAGTGCAGATAACCGATCTCCACCTCGGGCTGATTATCAGAGAAGAACGTTTAAAAAGGATTCTTTCGGAGGTAAAGAAAGCAGACCCTGATATCCTGGTATCCACAGGCGACCTCGTTGACGGTCAGATTGACAACCTTTCGCACCTTGCAGAGCTGCTGCAGGAGGTGAAACCACGATACGGCAAATTTGCGGTAACAGGCAATCATGAATTCTATGCAGGAATTGATCAGGCCTTGGAATTTACCGAAAAAGCTGGCTTTACTCTCTTGCGGGGACAGGGACAGACAGTCCATGGACTGATCAATATAGCCGGTGTCGATGACACTCAGGCAAGGATCGATGGTGGTTCTCATGGAGTATCCGAGAAGCAACTGCTTTCCGGATTTTCGAATAACCTTTTTACGCTCTTGCTCAAGCACAGGCCCCTCGTGAATAAGGAAGTAATCGGCCTTTTCGATCTTCAGCTGTCGGGGCACGTCCATAAAGGGCAGATATTCCCTTTCAGCATTCTCACCTGGCTGTATTACCCAACCCAGGCAGGCTTTGCAGCGCTTTCTGAGCGGTCCAGCCTGTATGTGAGCAGGGGTTCAGGGACCTGGGGCCCGCCGATCCGTTTCCTCTCGCCTCCGGAAGTCACTTTGATTGAGCTTGTCCCTGCAAATTGACTGCGTGCTCCGCTATGTTTTTCTTTACTAATTTGTATACAATAGCGAATGCGGAATATTTTAGTTGTCACCGATGAATCACGAGAGGTGGCCGAGCTCTTTAAATCTCTTAAGAGCGCCATAAACAGACTGAGGCTGAAACAGCGGAATATTTCGATCAGCACCGATTCCGTGAACCCCCTCAAATACGATATCGCCCTTCTGGATCTTGACAGCAAGACCTGGCAAAAGAAACTGCTCGAACTAAGGAGGTATGTTCCGGTCATAGCCTTTGCAAAATCGGATGTGAAGAAAGCGGTTGAAGCGATAAAGCTCGGAGCAAGCGACTTCCTCGAAAAACCGCTCAGTATCGAAGTGTTGGATGAGGTCATCAATAGGCACAAGAAGAAAATACTCACCCATGACTACGGCTTTGACGAAACTATGGGCACCAGTCCGTCCATGCAGGCTGTGTACGGGTTGATAAAGAAGGCGGCGGTAAGCGAAAGCCAGGTCCTGATAACCGGCGAGAGCGGCACCGGGAAGGAGCTTGTTGCACGGTCAATCCATAAATGGAGTCCGAGACATGACAATTCTTTTGTCGTGATCAACTGCAGTGCAATTCCTGATACCCTGCTGGAATCGGAACTCTTCGGGTTTGAACGGGGCGCATTCACCGGTGCAAATTATACAAAAAAAGGCCTCCTTGAATTCGGAGACGGCGGGACGGTTTTTTTTGACGAGATCGGCGATGTGTCACCGCTCTTTCAGGTGAAGATACTGAGAGTCCTTCAGGAAGGGGAGGTGATGCGGATCGGGGGGAGCAAACCGATGAGGGTTGATCTGCGCATCATATCCGCTTCACACACGGACCTTGCCGGTTCGATCAGGAAAGGGCTTTTCCGGGAGGACCTCTTCTA
>JAKLQR010000371.1 GCA_022013235.1 Thermodesulfovibrionales bacterium
AACGATGGAAACAATACAGAAAAGTAAGGAAGAGTTGCAGAATAAAACTGCTGAGTTAGAAGAATTAAATGCGGCATTGAACATTTTGCTGAAAAAAAGGGAAGAAGATAAAAGAGTATTTGAACAGAATATTATCTTTAAGATGAAAGAACTCATCGTACCTTATTTATCAAAATTAAGAAAATCTCCGCTTAATAAAAACCAGGAGACACACATAGACATTATTGAGTCGCATATCAATGAGATGCTCTCACCTTTTGCATATCGGTTGAACTCAAGGTATCACAGCCTAACACCAACAGAAATTAATGTAGCAAACCTCATAAAACAAGGCAGAAAAACAAAAGACATTGCAACCTTACTTAATTCTTCTGAACGAGCGGTAGAATTTCACAGGAATAGTCTCAGAAAGAAATTCGGTCTGAAAAACAAAAAAGAGAATTTAAGAACCTTTCTTTTATCCCACAATTAAGCAATACAAGTTAAAACCTGCTATTAACCTGCTATATATTTAGTTTTTATATTTTTTGATAGCGTATATAATTGATATTATTACAAAAAATAATCGCACAGGAAGAAAGGTGAAATTAATGAAGCATCAGAAACAACTTTTGCAGTCAGTCAGTCAGTCAGTCAGTCAGTTCTCCTGCCTTAGTAAGAACTTTCTGATAAAGGCAATGCCATGAGCAAGAAAATTCTCATTGTTGAAGATATCCCGATGAACAGGCGGCTTATAAGGGATATTTTGACCTATCAAGGGTACGAGGTTATTGAGGCGGAAAACGGTAAAGAAGCTGTCAGAATTGCCAGGGAACAAAAACCCGACTTAATCATCATGGACCTTCAGATGCCTGTTATGAGCGGATATGACGCAATAAAAATACTCAAAAGCGATCCGGTAACGAAGGATATCAAAATAATTGCAGTCACGTCTTTTGCCATGTCAGGTGACAGGGAAAAGGTTCTTGCAGCGGGGTTTGATAATTATATTTCCAAGCCGATTAACACAAGGGAACTGCCTGAGATGGTAAAGAGGCTTTTAGAAGGATTTTCGGATTAAACATATATGAATGTACCTCCAGGAAAAGAAAGGAAATTTTCTTATAAAAAACTGTCTCCCTTTATTGTTTTAATAATTTGTCTTCTTATTACAGTCTATTCCTATTATTTTTATTCAAATCATCTTAAAGAAAAAGCCACAACAAGATTCACCAATCTAATAAATGAAACCACATCTGCTATCAGTGAAAGACTATATGACTACAATACAATTCTTCGAGGTGGCGTGGCTTTATTCGCTGCTCAGGGAGAAGTCAGTCGTGATCAATGGCGTATCTATGTGGAGAATCTGCGAGTCTGGAAGAATTATCCCGGGATACAGGGGATCGGATTTTCAAAGCTCATACAACCTTCTGAACTGCAGGCACACATAGCAAAGATCAGGGCAGAAGGTTCCCCGAACTATACTGTGCGTCCCGAAGGCAAGCGTACAGAATATACCTCTATCATTTATCTGGAACCATTTGACAAGCGCAACCAAAGGGCTTTTGGATATGACATGTTCAGCGAATCTGTGCGTCGCGCTGCCATGGAAAGAGCCAGAGATACGGATATGGCTTCTATGTCAGGCAAGGTGAAACTGTTACAGGAAACAGAAACAGATGTTCAGCCCGGGTTTCTTATGTATGTTGCGGTTTATAAAAAAGGTATGCCTGTTTCCAGTGTTCAGGAAAGGAAAGCAGCTCTGCTTGGATATGTTTACAGCCCGTTCCGTATCAGGGATCTTATGAAAGGAATTGCAATTGAAGAGCTAAAGGATATTAACCTGGAAATCTATGATGGGGTTGACGTATCAGAAAATTCCTTGATGTATGCCAGCAGTGAGAATAAGTATGCACTATCCCGGAGTAAGCAGCGTTTATTTACCGACAAAAAAGTTATAGATCTTTACGGGCATCAATGGTCACTCTTTTATTCAGCTTCGCCAGCGTTTGAAATAACTTCTGAAAAGCATTTGCCATTAGCCATTCTCGTCCTCGGTATCATCATAAGTTTTCTCATTTTCCTTTTAATGCAGTCGCAGGAAAGAACCCGGAAACAGGCAGTTGCTATAGCTAATGATATGACCGCTGCACTGAGGGAGAGCGAGCAGAAATACCGGGTGCTCAACGACACTCTGCCGGTCGGGGTGTCGATCATCGGCCCGAACATGGAAATACTGGCAGTCAATCTGACCAAACGCAAATGGTTCCCTGAGAGCGACTACGGTCAGCATCCGACATGTTATGCCAATTACAACCTTCCGCCCAGGACGGAACCGTGTCAGGGTTGTCCTGTGGTAAAGACCTTTCAGGACGGCCAGACGCATACAGCGGAAAGGGAAGCCAACACATTGCAGGGTACGCGGTCCCTGTTAATTACCACGGCGCCGCTCACTGGTCCTGATGGAAAAGTCATCAGCGTACACGAAACTGTAGAGGATATCACCGAACGCAAAAAGGCGGAAGAAGAACTCCGGAGGGTCAACCGTGCGCTCATGACAATCAGTGAATGCAACAAGGCGCTTGTGCATAGTACTGATGAACAAACTCTGCTGAATGAGATATGCAAAGTAATTGTTACAATCGGCGGATACAGATTGGCATTGGTTGGATACGCAGAGCATGATGAAAAGAAGACTGTGCGTCCTGTAGCATACGCAGGATATAACGAAGGATTTCTGGAAGGATTACATGTGACATGGGCCGATACAGAATACGGCAGGGGACCTTCAGGCACCGCGATCTGTACAAACAGACCAGCAGTCTTTAATGATATTTCGACTGACCATGGATTAGCACCCTGGCGGGAGGATGCACTGAAGCGCGGCTATGCGTCTGTTATCGGTCTGCCTCTTATTATCAATCCTGATAGTATCGGCGCGCTTACGATCTGCGCAGGCGAACCTGATGCATTTCATGACGATGAAGTCAGTCTGCTTACTGGAATGGCAAACGATCTGGCTTACGGTATCGCAGCGCTGAGAATACGGGAAGAGCACCAAGACTTTGAAGAAGCGCTTAAAGAAAGTGAAGAAAAATTCAAAAGTGCTTTTGATTATGCAGCGATAGGCAAGGCATTAGTTGGTATCGACGGACGCTGGCTCAAGGCCAATAAAGCCCTATGTAATATTGTCGGCTATGAGCAACAGGAATTGTTAGCAAAAACTTTTCAGGATATTACACATCCCGATGACCTTGATGCCGATCTTGGATATGTTAAACAGATGTTGGCAGGTGAAATTCAGACATACCAGATGGAAAAGCGTTATTTTCATAAACTCGGGCATATAGTTTGGGTTTTTCTCAGCGTATCATTGGTGCGTGATCAGCATAGCCATCCATTATATTTTATATCGCAGGCACAGGATATCACTAAGCGCAAGCTCGCGGAGGAGAAACTGAGAATATACCATGACCATCTCGAGGGGTTGGTTAAGGAGCGTACTGCGGAGCTGGAGCAGGCATCTGAGACACTGCGGCAGTCCGAGAGAGAATTGTACATCAGGAACAAGATTGCCAATATCTTCCTTACTATCACTACAGATGAAGAAATGTACAATAGTATTTTGAATGTTGTTTTGGAGGTTATGGAAAGCAAATACGGTGTCATCGGATATATTGATGAAGATGGTTCCCTTGTCGTTCCATCCATGTCAAGGCATATTTGGGATAAGTGCCAGGTTCCTGATAAGACACATGTGTTCCCAAGGGATAAATGGGGGCATAGTTCCTGGCCGCGGGCTATTAGAGAGAAAAAACCAAATTACACAAATAAGGTTTCAACACTTACACCAGAAGGACATATAGCTGTATTCAAACATGTCTCAATGCCTATTATCTATCAAGGAGAAGTTATCGGGATTATTCAAATTGCAAATAAAGAGACAGATTATACGGATAAAGACGTTCAATTATTAGAGTCCTTAGGTAATATCATGGCACCCATACTGAATGTAAAATTGCATAGAAATAGACAGGAGAAAGCTCGCAGGCAGGCAGAAGAATCACTGCGAATCGCAAACGCCAGTCTTATAGAACAGACAGAGGAGCTCGAACAACAAAAAACGGATGCTGAGGTTGCAAGGCTTCAGGCAGAAGCAGCAACGAGGGCGAAGTCAGACTTTCTTGCAAATATGAGCCATGAACTGAGGACGCCCCTTAATTCGGTAATCGGGTTTTCAGAGATACTTCAGGATGAGATGTACGGAAATCTCAATGAAAAGCAGAAGGAATACTTGAGTGACATCCTCGGCAGCGGTCAACACCTCCTGAACCTTATCAATGATATTCTTGACCTGTCAAAAGTAGAATCCGGCAAGATGGAACTTGAATTAAGCAGGTTTGCTCTTAGCGATGTTCTTAACACAGCCATAACAATGCTCAAGGAAAAGGCGATAAAGCATATGATACGTCTGGACCTTGAGATTCAACCTGATGCAGATATAGAGATAGAGGCAGATGAAAGAAAGTTAAAACAGATCATGTTTAACCTAATGAGCAATGCGGTTAAGTTTACGCCGGACAGAGGCAGCGTAAATATCAATGCACGAAAGATTGTTGATCGCGAAATTGATTTCTTCGAAATCTCTGTCGAAGATACTGGGATAGGTATCAGGCCTGAGGATATGGACAAGCTTTTTAAGGAATTTTCACAACTTGAAGGAGTATATGAAAAGAAATATCAGGGCACAGGACTCGGACTTGCACTGACAAAAAAGCTGGTTGAACTGCATGGCGGAAAAATTTGGGTTGAGAGTGAGTTCGGGAAAGGGTCAAAGTTTACGTTTGTAATAGCGGCAAAACAGTGAATAGCGAATAGGCAACAATGAACAGGCAATAGGGAATAATGTCTTTAACTATTGCCTAATACCTGATTTTAAGGAGAGGTTTTATGGCCAATAAAATACTTATTGTTGAAGACAACCCGATGAATCGACGTTTAATTGGTGATATTCTGAAGTACTATGCTTATGAAATCCTGGAGGCAGAGAACGGGGAAGAGGGGTTAAGAATGGCTAAGGAACAGAAGCCTGATTTGATACTCATGGATATTCAACTGCCTGTTATGAATGGATATGATGCAATAAAAATACTGAAAAGCGCCCTCGAGACAAAGCACATAAAGATTATAGCTGTAACATCCTTTGCCATGGCAGGGGATATGAGAAAAGCTTTGGAGATAGGGGCTGATAATTTTATATCAAAACCGATAAACACAAAAGAACTCCCGAAGGTAGTGGAAAAGCTATTAGGAAGTTAAAAAGATGGAGTTGAGGGACGAGAGACAAAGGATGAGGGATGAAATCGTTCATCCTTTAAAAAATGAAGTAAGCAATCTTCTATCGCACTTCATAATAAGGGGAGGTGCAAAATGGATATAAACAAAAAACGTGTTCTTATTGTTGATGACGACAGTAAAAGCAGACGTATTTTTGATGCTCATTGTACTTCCATGGGATTTGAGACTGTTTTGGTAAATGACGGTGAAGAGGCAATGGAAATTCTTTCTCATGATCCGTATTTCGACCTCATCATTACCGATGTAATGATGCCGAATATGACCGGCTTTGATCTGACAAAGAAACTGGCGCTGTCTGCAAGGACAAAAGAGATACCGGTTATCGCAACGAGTGCATTTAATGACTGGAAGAAGGCAAGAGACGAATATGAATTGATAGTGGATGGTTTTGTCATGAAACCAGTGATGAAAGATGTCCTTAAGAAAGAAATAGAAAAAACTATAGGCGCTAAGCTCTGAAATAACAGGGAAGCAGATGGCCCTGATAGTATGGGGAGGATATATGCCTCAAAAGATCCTTATCGTAGAAGATAATGAAAATAACCGGCGTTTGGTAAGAGAAGTCCTGGTTTATTATGGCTATGAGACTATCGAGGCAGGAAATGGGGAAGAAGGAATAAAAATAGCTAAGGAACATAAACCTGATTTGATTTTCATGGATATACAGATGCCGGTCATGAACGGCTATGAAGCAATAAAGTCGCTGAAAAATGATCCTGATACAAAACATATAAAAATTGTCGCACTAACATCCTTTGCAATGTTAGGTGACAGGGAAAAAAGTCTTGAGGCAGGGGCTGACGATTATATGGCAAAACCGATCAATACGAGAGAATTGCCGGAGAAAGTAAAAAAACTATTAAGTGAGGATATATGATTACTTCAAATGCGAAAATTCTCTGCGTTGATGACGAGCCGGACCTGCTGAATATTACTGAAGACATCCTTCGTTCGGCAGGTTACGAAGTTATTCGGGCTACAACAGGGCATGAATGTCTCGCTGCTGCGAGAAAAGAACACTCTGACTTGATCCTGCTTGACGTAGGTCTCCCTGACATAGACGGCTTTGATGTCTGCAAACAGATCAAATCAGACCCGGAGTTTTTTGGCATCTATATAATTATGATATCTGGAACACAAACTTCCTCTGAAACACAGGCGAAAGGACTTGATGCAGGAGCAGACGGATATATAGCGCGTCCTGTTTCCGGCATGGAACTTCTGGCACGTATTCAGGCAATGCTCCGGATAAAACAGGCGGAAACAGCACTCAGGAAAAGCGAAGAACGCTTGCATTTTCTCCTGAGTGCAACGCCGGCTGTGATTTACACGTGCAAGGCATCCCCCCCATATGGAGCCACTTTTGTCAGCAAAAATGTAAAAACGCAGATGGGGTACAAGCCGGAAGAATTCACAGAGGATCCTAACTTCTGGGCAGAGCATATCCACCCCGAAGATGCTCTGCGAGTTATTTCCAACATACCCCATCTGTTCGAAAATGACCATTACATACATGAATATCGCTTTCTGCATAAAGACGGCAACTATAGGTGGATGCATGACAACTTAAACCTTATTCGTGACGTTGATGGCAAGCCTATAAAGATAGCGGGATTTTGGCTCGACATAACAGACCGCAAGAAGACTGAGGAGTTGTTGAGCGAAGCCCTATTAATTGCTGAAGCTGCAAGCAGAGCAAAGTCTAAGTTTCTTGCCAACATGAGCCATGAACTGACAACCCCCCTGAATTCCATAATAGGATTTTCACAGATTCTGCAAGACAGGTTATATGGAGATCTGAATGAAAAGCAGACGGAGTATGTGTCGGACATCCTCAAGAGCGGGGTCAATCTGTTAGGCTTGCTCAATGACATACTTGACATGTCAAAGCTGGATACCAGCACAAGAGAGTTGAAGAAAATTAGATTCCTTCTGAAAGACCTTTTAAATACCATGACTATTTTATTCAAAGCAAAGTCGATGGAAAAGAATATTCTTTTACGCTTCGAGATAGCCCCTGAGGCTGAAATAGAGATTGAAGCAGATTTAGGTGTGATAAAACAGATCATGTTCAATTTGTTGGATAATGCACTGAAATATACACCGGATAGGGGATCCGTGCAAGTGAACGCACGGAAAGTTCCGAGTTCCGAGATTCCCCGTCTGTCATTGCGAGGCGTAGCCGAAGCAATCTCAAAAGACGAGATTCCTCGCTCTGCTCGGAATGACAGTTTTAATGACTATATCGAAATCTCTGTCACCGACACCGGAATTGGCATCAAGCA
>JAKLQR010000372.1 GCA_022013235.1 Thermodesulfovibrionales bacterium
ATGAAGTCGAATATATGGATGTATCACCCAAGCAGATTGTCGGCGTCTCTGCTTCTCTGATCCCCTTTCTTGAAAACGACGATGCGAACAGGGCATTGATGGGATCGAACATGCAAAGGCAGGCAGTGCCGCTCCTTCAGCCGGAAGCTCCCATTGTCGGCACAGGCATGGAACATGTTGCAGCCAGAGATTCAGGTGCGCTTGTTCTTGCCAGGCGGGGGGGGGTTGTCGAAAGTGTTGACGCATCCCGTATTGTTGTCCGCTCTTCAGAAAATACAGGCGGTGTTGATATCTATTCCCTGGTTAAATTCCAGAGATCAAACCAGGCTACCTGCATCAATCAGAAAGTATTTGTGAATGTTGGAGACGTGGTCAAACCGGGAGATACCCTTGCTGATGGATCATGCACAGAAGCAGGAGAACTTGCCCTGGGCAGGAATGTCCTCGTAGCCTTTATGCCATGGGGTGGATATAACTTTGAAGATGCGATCCTCCTCAGTGAAAGACTCGTCAAAGAAGATGTCTTCTCCTCCATTCATATAGAAGAATTCAGTATCGAGGCCCGGGAAACCAAGCTCGGCCCGGAGGAGATCACCCGTGACATCCCCAATGTGGGAGAAGAGGCGCTCAAGGACCTCGACGAAAGCGGGATAATCAGGATCGGCGCAGAGGTGAAACCCGGCGACATCCTTGTCGGGAAAGTAACCCCGAAAGGTGAAACACAACTAACGCCTGAAGAAAAACTGCTGAGAGCGATTTTTGGAGAGAAGGCAGAAGAAGTCAAAGAAAGCTGTCTTTATGTGCCGCCCGGCATAGAGGGGACAATAGTTGATGTCCGGATTTTCTCGAGGAAAGGCGCTGAAAAAGACGAACGGGCAAAAAGCATAGAAGAAAAAGACATCAATAGATTACAGCGTGATCTCGAAGAGGAGATCAGAATTGTAAAAGAAGAGAGGTTCAAGAAGATCCGCAGCCTCCTTACCGGACACGCGGTATCTGAAGAAATAAAGGACTCCAAAACAAAAGAGGTAATCTGCCACAAAGGGAAAAAACTGGGAGACAAGCAGATTGAACAGGTAAAAGATGAACACCTCATGCGCATCAAGCTTACAGACGGCGCGGCCCGCGAAAAAATTGAATCCGTCAATAACGAAGTCAATCAGTATATCCGCTATCTTGAGACACGCTATGATGGCATGCTCGACAGGCTTAAAAGAGGAGATGAACTCCCGCCGGGTGTAAATAAAGTGGTTAAAGTTTACATCGCCATGAAGCGGAAACTCCAGGTTGGTGACAAAATGGCTGGACGGCATGGGAATAAAGGAGTCGTTGCCATGGTGCTCCCCGAGGAAGATCTGCCTTATCTTCCCGACGGCACTCCTGTTGATATAGTGCTCAATCCGCTTGGTGTTCCTTCAAGAATGAATGTTGGGCAGGTTCTCGAAACACATTTGGGATGGGCGGCAAGAACGCTTGGACTGAATGTTGCGACCCCTGTATTCGAGGGAGCAAAAGAGATTGAAATCAAAGATCTTCTCAAGAAAGCCAACCTTCCGGTGACCGGACAGATTACCCTGTATGACGGAAAAACAGGTGAACAGTTCTATAAACCGATTACTGTCGGATTCATGTACATGCTGAAACTCCATCACCTTGTTGATGATAAGATCCATGCACGCTCAATCGGTCCTTACTCTCTCGTTACCCAGCAGCCCCTTGGCGGAAAAGCACAGTTTGGCGGGCAGAGACTTGGAGAAATGGAAGTTTGGGCGCTTGAAGCATATGGTGCGTCCTATACGCTCCAGGAATTTCTGACGGTAAAGAGTGATGACGTTGCCGGGAGGGCCCGCATGTATGAGGCAATTGTGAAAGGTGACGCAACCCTGGAACCAGGGGTTCCGGAATCTTTCCATGTACTAATAAAGGAACTCCAGAGTCTTGGACTCGATGTAGAGCTTCTGGAGAAGAAAAGCAAGGGGGAGTAGCTTGACAGAAGATATTTATGCAATTTTTCAGAGGCCGAAAGATCCAACTGACTTTGAGGCGGTGAGAATAAGGCTTGCTTCGCCTGAAAAGATCAGGGAATGGTCTTACGGCGAAGTGAAAAAACCCGAGACCATCAACTACAGGACGTTCAAACCGGAAAGGGACGGGCTTTTCTGTGCAAAGATCTTCGGACCGATAAAGGACTGGGAATGCATCTGCGGCAAATACAAGCGGATGAAACACCGGGGAGTGGTGTGTGACAAATGCGGGGTCGAGGTTATTCAGTCCAAAGTCAGACGCGAACGATTAGGTCACATCGAACTTGTAACCCCGGTGGCCCATATCTGGTTTCTCAAAGGCCTCCCGAGCAGAATCGGCACCCTTCTCGATATGACCATGCGTCTGCTCGAAAAAGTTCTCTATTTTGAGAGCTATGTGGTAATAGACCCCGGCGATACGCCTCTCAAAGAGAAAGAGCCGCTTTCCGAAGACGATTTCAAGAAGAAAACTCTTGAATTCGGTTCCCGGTTCAAGGCAGGGATGGGGGCTGAGGCCATAAGAGAACTGCTGAGGCTGATCAACCTGGAAACCCTGTATCATGAGCTCAAGGAAAAAATTCATGATGCGGTATCGATCGGCGTCAAGAAAAAGCTCACCAAGCGCCTGAAGGTTGTAGACGCATTCAGGAAGTCAGGGAATAAACCCGATTGGATGATCATGGATGTAATTCCGGTGCTGCCTCCTGACCTCAGGCCTCTTGTCCCGTTAGAGGGCGGACGTTTCGCCACCTCGGACCTCAACGATCTCTATCGCAGAGTAATCAACAGGAATAACAGGCTGAAGAGGCTCATGGAACTGAAAGCCCCGAGTGTCATTATAAAGAATGAGAAAAGGATGCTGCAGGAAGCTGTTGACGCGCTCTTCGATAACGGGAGACGCAGCAGGGTCCTGAAGACAACCACAAAAAGACCGCTGAAATCTCTGAGCGATATGATAAAGGGAAAACAGGGACGGTTCAGGCAGAACCTGCTTGGGAAGCGGGTTGATTATTCCGGAAGGTCTGTTATCGTGGTAGGCCCTGAACTGAAACTCCATCAGTGTGGTCTTCCGAAGAGGATGGCTCTGGAGCTTTTCAAGCCGTTTATCTTTAACAAACTCGAAGATAAAGGCCATGCCACAACAATAAAAGCGGCGAAAAAACTGGTAGAAAAAGAGAGTGCGGAGGTATGGGATGCACTGGAAGAGGTCATTCGGGAACATCCGGTTCTTTTAAACCGGGCGCCTACGCTCCACAGGCTTGGTATCCAGGCATTCGACCCCCTTCTTGTTGAAGGCAAAGCGATAAAGCTCCACCCTTTGGTCTGTACCGCATTCAATGCCGACTTTGACGGTGACCAGATGGCAGTGCATGTCCCTCTCTCAATCGAGGCACAGGTTGAGGCGCGCGTACTCATGATGTCCGTCAACAACATTATGTCACCGGCAAATGGAAAACCTATTGTCGTCCCGACTCAGGACATGGTTCTTGGCATTTATTATCTTATGAAAGAAAAAAGGGGTGCAAAAGGCGAAGGGAAGCTCTTTGCAGACTCTGAAGATGTGATAATTGCGTATGATTCAGGGGTCCTGGATGAACATGCCATAATAAAAGTGAAGATGAACGGCAGTTTTGTAGAAACCACAACCGGCCGGATTATTTTCAGCGATATTCTGCCGGAAGGGATTTCCTTTTCTATGGTCAACAAGGATATGACTAAAAAGGAACTCGGCAAACTCATCGAATACATATACAAAAAATCCGGAAAACGGAGCACTGTTGTCTTTCTCGACAGCCTGGAACAACTCGGATTCAAATATGCGACCAGGTCCGGGGTATCCATATCGATGGCCGATATGCATATCCCTACGAAGAAAGCAGAGCTGATCCGTATTGCGGAGCAGGAAGTCATAGAAGTGCAGAAACAGTATGCAGACGGTCTTATCACCCACGGCGAACGGTACAACAAGGTTATCGATATCTGGGCGAATGTAACCGAAAAAGTTGCCGATGAAATGATGAAAGAGCTTGGCGCCGAAGACGGGAAAGAACTCTCCGAAGACGAACTCTGGGAGAGAAGGTCGTTCAACAGCATCTTTATGATGGCGGATTCAGGCGCACGGGGAAGTACTGCCCAGATAAGGCAGCTTGCCGGCATGAGAGGACTCATGGCGAAGCCTTCCGGTGAAATTATCGAAACGCCTATCACCGCGAACTTCAGGGAAGGGTTGACGCCCCTCCAGTATTTTATCTCGACACACGGCGCAAGAAAGGGTCTTGCCGATACCGCACTGAAAACTGCGAACTCAGGCTACCTTACAAGACGTCTTGTTGATGTCGCTCAGGATGTCATCATATCGGAAGATGATTGCGGCACTACCGACGGGATAAGCGTGACATCACTCGTCGAAGGCGGCGAGATTATTCAGCCTCTCGAGGAAAGGTTGCTGGGAAGAACTGCCGTCGACGATATCAAAGACCCTTTAACGAAAGAGACCATCGTCAAGAGGAATTATGAATTAGACGAAGAACTGACCCATAAGGTCATCGAGGCAGGAATAGACAGGGTCAAAATACGATCGGTGCTTACCTGCGAGTCGAAGCAGGGTGTCTGTACAAAATGCTACGGACGCGACCTTGCGCGGAGTGAAGTTGTCGAAAAAGGCGAGTCCGTCGGAATTATCGCTGCACAGTCGATAGGTGAGCCTGGGACACAGCTCACCATGAGGACATTCCATATCGGTGGTGCAGCATCAAAAATAGTTGAACAGACCGTGCTCGAATCGAAAAATTCCGGAACGATTAAATTTATCAATATAAATACCGTAAAAAACAGAGGAGGCCTCCTCGTTGTTATGAACAGGAACGGTAGTATTGCCGTGGTTGACGTCAAGGGGAGGGAGAAAGAAAAGTACTCTGTCGTGTACGGTGCAAAACTCATGGTCAAAAACGGGCAGAAAGTCGAAATAGGCCAGAAACTTGTTGAATGGGATCCTTATTCCATGCCGATACTCACGGAGATCGGCGGAAAGATCGCTCATGGAGATATTGTCGAAGGGGTAACTGTCAAAGAAGAAGTTGATGAAGTAACCGGTTTGTCCCATAAAGTCATCATAGATTATCCCGCAAATATGAGGCCGAGGATCTCGATCAAGGACGAACAGGGCAGAATCACGCAAAAGATTCCGGGGACGACCGTCCTTGCGCGATATCTTCTTCCGGCAGGCGCCCATATCCTGCTTGACAGAAATGCCATGGTATATCCAGGCGATGTCCTTGCGAAAATACCGAGAGAGACTACAAAAACCAAAGACATAACCGGAGGTCTTCCAAGGGTCGCCGAACTGTTCGAAGCACGGCGTCCGAAGGAACAGGCAATCGTCACCGAGATCGACGGAATGGTCGAATTCAAAGGCGCGCACAAAGGCATGCGAGTTGTCGTGGTGAAAGGCGGGGACGAAGTGCGTGAGTATCTCATCCCGAAAGGAAAACATGTCGGAGTGCATGAAGGCGACTGGGTAAGGGCAGGAGAGCCACTCATGGACGGAGCGGTGAACCCCCATAACATCCTTGACATCCTGGGACCTCAGGAACTTCAGAGATATCTGGTTGACGAAGTGCAGAAAGTTTACCGGCTGCAGGGTGTTACGATCAACGACAAGCATATCGAGGTAATCGTCAGACAGATGATGAAAAAAGTGAGGATAGAGGACCCCGGTGATACGAACTTCCTTATCAGCGAACAGGTAGACAGGCGGTTCTTCCAGGAAGAGAATGCCAGGGTGAGAGCTGAAGGCGGAAAACCCTCTCAGGGTAAGCCCCTTCTTCTCGGTATCACCAAGGCTTCTCTCACAACAGACAGCTTCGTATCTGCAGCCTCGTTCCAGGAGACAACCCGCGTCCTCACAGAGGGCGCTATCAGCGGCGCAGTCGACGAACTGAGAGGCCTCAAAGAAAATGTAATTATGGGAAGAATAATCCCGGCAGGCACCGGTATGCCGAGATACAGGAATACCTTCGTCCAGAGAGATTTTCTGCCTTCCCTTTCTGAACCGACGCCAACCGAAGAATAGTTACTGCCCGTGAGCCGCGAGGATAAAGAAAAAATCTTTACTCCCCGCGGCTCACGGGAATTCCGTTTTATCGCTGACGCCATGCTTGGAAGACTCGCCAGATGGCTCAGATTCCTCGGGTTCGATACCCTCTATTTTGCCCACATCAGCGACGGGAAACTCGTAAGCATTGCTATGGAACAGGAACGGCTTATTCTTACGAGGGACACCGGCCTGGTGCAAAGAAAGGCTGTCAGAGAGCATGTGTTTATTCATGCAAATAACCCGGCGGACCAGCTGGTCGAAGTGGTCGATGCCTTACAATTAAAAGACTTCTCCCACTTCAGTAGGTGCGTTGCCTGCAATGGCCTGCTTTCCAGAATACCTGACAAAGCAGAGGCGAAGGATTCTGTTCCGGAGTTTGTCTTCCTCTCAAAACAGGTGTTTTTCCGGTGCAGCGAATGCGGCAAATTGTACTGGGAGGGAAGTCATCCAAAACGGTTCAGAGAGAACCTTGCCGGGATTCTTTCGCGCACGGCAGACCATTGACTTTTCACCGGACAACAGGTAAAATAAATAAAGAATAAAGTATATTTATTGGGAGGAGTTAAGTAACTATGCCAATTTATGAATATGTGTGTGAAAGCTGCAACAACTATTTTGCCCTGTTCAAACATCTCACCACTACCGATGAGGATTCCTTATGTCCGAATTGCGGCTCTGAAAAGGTGAAGAAGCAGGTATCATCCTTCAGCTGTTCCATGCCTGACGGCGGCGATTCGTCAACCGGCGGCGGGTCTTTCTCCGGCGGCTTCAGTGGCGGTGGTTGAAGGCCTTCCTTCTGCTAAACCGTCGGTTTAGCCTGTTAAGAAAAGAATAATTTCAATTCAGCAAATAGGAAAGAGGCACAGTTTTACGTTGATAACTGTGCCTCTTTTTATGGGACTAAGGCACCAGCATACCATATGCGTGGTGCCCCAGTTGAATAACTCAGAAACTATTGAGTCGTTGCAGGGTTATTCTTCAGTCGCCTTTGCCCTTGCCTCATGAGACATGTCAGCAAGGCGCTTGACCTCATTGACATCCAGTTTAAGTCCTTTCGCTACACGAGTACCATACTCAGGATCAGCCTTATAAAAAAGTGCTGTCTGACGCAACTGAATGCGCTTCTGTGCTCCTCCCAGATGAGAGACTATATTGCCTGTCAGATGTTCCCGGTCCATATCACTCATCACTTTTTTGTATAAAGCGCCGGGCTGCACAAAATCATCATTGGGATGGGTATATTTCTGGCGTGCAGCCTTGCCGGAAACCTCGAATGGGGGCTCACCGGTTTTAGGATTTGGCTCTGGTCCACCAAAGCTGTTGGGGTAATAATTTGGACCTCCTCCTCCGTTCTTATCAACACGCAAGAAACCATCACGCTGATAGTTGTGCATCGGACAACCCTTTGCAGAATTTACCGGGATGAGATGGTAATTCGGTCCCAGACGATGGCGATGGGTATCGTGGTAGCTGAAAAGACGACCCTGCAACATTTTATCCAGGGAAGGTCCGATGCCAGGGACAAAATTGCCCGGAGAGAACGCAGCCTGCTCTACCTCAGCAAAGTAGTTTTCAGGGTTGCGGTTCAGAACCATACGACCTATCGTGATAGGAGGATAGTCTCCATGGGGCCATACCTTCGTTACATCGAACGGGTCAAAACGGTAACTTTCCGCATCCTGAGGATTCATAATCTGCATCTCCAGTTTCCAGGATGGATAATCTCCGCGTTCTATGGCGTTATAAAGATCACGCGTGGCGTGGTCAGGGTCTTTGCCTTTCATAATTTCCGCATTTTCACGGGTAAGATTTTGTATGCCCTGTTCGGATTTGAAGTGGTACTTGACCCAGAAATACTGGCCCTTCTCGTTATACCATTTATAGGTGTGACTGCTATAGCCGTGCATATTCCTGTAAGTCGCGGGTGTGCCACGGTCGGAAAAAAGGATCGTAACCTGATGGATAGACTCAGGGGTAAGCGACAGGAAATCCCAGAACATATCAGGGTCCTTGCAGTTCGTTGCCGGATTCCGTTTCTGGGTATGGATAAAATCAGCGAACTTGAGGGGGTCCCTGATGAAGAAAACAGGGGTATTATTCCCCACCATGTCGTAGTTGCCTTCCTCGGTATAGAATTTTATCGCAAACCCACGGGGATCGCGTTCTGCATCAGCAGAGCCCTTCTCTCCACCAACGGTCGAGAAGCGGATAAATAAATCCGTCTTTTTGCCTACTTTCGAAAGAAACCTGGCTTTGGTCCATTTTGTCACATCTTTCGTAACCTCAAAATAGCCATAAGCCCCGGCCCCCTTGGCATGGACCACACGCTCCGGAATACGCTCACGGTCAAAATGTGCAAGTTTTTCAAGCAGGTGAACATCCTGCATAAGAACAGGCCCGGGATTTCCGGCGGTTAAAGAGTTCTGATCGTCGGCTACCGGAGCACCAAAATTGTTTGTGAGTGTCTTTTTCTTTGCCATTGCAATCTCCTTTCTTTTTAGATTGTTGAGTAATTTTGACAACCTGGATATGCTCCCTCTCAGGGCATACCCCACCTCATTAAATTGCTGCTTCCTCTTACATAATATTTATTCCTATTTGAAGAGAAAAAAATATCAACGTCTTCTGCACTTGTTGCAAAGACCTTCAAGCACTACCTTCTTGTTTATCACCGTAAATTGTTTCTTGATCTCATCGGGTACGGCCATGCTGTCATAATCCTTGCTGTGAAAGTCTATTATGGTGTTGCACTGAAGGCACCTGAAATGATGATGCACAGCAATGTCAGGATCATATCGTTTCGGCTGCCCATACCCCTCAACTACATTTGTAATACCAATTTTAGAGAATGTCAAGAGAGTTCGGTTGACCGTATCGAACGATATATTCGGAATCTTCTTTACAATTCTCTTGTAAATGACATCCGCAGTAGGATGATCTTTCGCCTTAAGAAGCTCCTGATAGATAGCAGTGCGCTGGGGGGTAATTTTCAGGCCATGTTCTTTAGATCTCCTATAGAATATCTCCATCATTTAATTCGCATCTCCTCTTCTTTCCATATTCTTAACTATATAGGAATTATTCCTATTTGTCAAGGGTGTACTATATACTGATATTCTGCGCAATCATACGGTTCAATGTCGTTTTCTGTTTGAACTGTCAGCAACAGCAGGAATATTGCCTTTTTACACCATC
>JAKLQR010000373.1 GCA_022013235.1 Thermodesulfovibrionales bacterium
CCCCCTTGAGGGGGGAGGGTAAGGGTGGGGGAGGTTAATCACACGGTTTCACCCTCCCCTTCATCCCCTCCCCTCAAGGGAGGGGAGATTTTAAGATACCCCGCCGTCTCTGCGGCGGGAAGGTTTATTCAGGAGAAGAAGCAAGACAGATGCCAAGCTGTATCTCATTGAATTTAATGAATAATACTACAAGAACGATGAAGAGAATCGGGCATATTTCCCTTTCTCAGAGATAATATGCCCGGCGTTTCCCTTCAGTGGATAGCGTTGAACGATTATGTTCAGACGCCGGGAGACTGGTAATTCTGTTCCATAGTATTAAAAACCAAGAATCCCTCTCAGTTTCCTGATAGTGCCGGCATCATCAGGTTCCTGATTGCTTTCCGGTTCCTGTTGTTCGGGTAGTGCATCGCGGTATTCCTCCGGCTGGCTGTCCCTGGAACGGGGGTATTTCATACCCTCCATCTGTCCGAGGAATAGCATGCCTGTTGATTTTAACCTGACTTTCGCAGTCCAGATGGGGTTCCATGGCTCATCAGGATCCTTCGGTTTAGGGGGGAAAACGACATTCATTTCGTCTCCGTAGGCGATGAACTGGAGCATGCCTCCCTCTGCATCTTTGAATATTCCCTTGGGGATAGAGCAAGAGGTAATTGAAGGAGGCATGACGACCTTTTCCCTGATGAATTTCTGAACGTCCCCCGGTGTAAGGAAGTCCATAAGACTGAATGCAGTATCCGGAATTTCACTCGATGACCAGAAAATCATCTCTCCATTCTGTTGGTTGTAACCGGTCGCGAGCGCAAAATAGCCGATGGCTGTAGGGATGCCCTGCCACTGGAACCGGATGCTGTCTTCCAGCCCTCCCTGCACAGAGGTAAAGTCAACAGGCGCCATGAAATCGTGTTTCTCTCCTACGGAGAAACGAATTTCCGGTGCATAATTGCCGTGAACAAAGTGTTCTCCCTGTAATGAACTGTCCGAAGGGACCTGGAGGGTGCTCTTCCTGTTGGGCCAATCGGAATAAATCCAGCCCGACCTCGGTGAAGGCGGGTACTGAGGCGAAGGACTCGCACCGGAAAATGCCCTGCCAAAATCTTCAGGAGACATTTTTTCCGTGTCAATAATCTTTGGTTGGCCGCTCCTGACGGTTTCGCCGCATCCCCAATAGATAAGCATGCGGAATTTCGGTTTTTCGAACTTGTGCTCAGACGGCATCCCTTCTTCCGGTCGCGCTGTTACCCGTTCCATTTCCGGGACCATAAGCGGCAGGGTTTTTCCCATCTTCTGTCCAGGGGGTATATCGTGGGTTTCCTGAGGGTCGGCAGGCAGTTTCCGGGGAGAATTTAATTGAAGTTTCAGTTCGCGATGGGGTCCGAACCCCTGACCTCCCATGCCGCCAAGCATTTTCCCCATACCTGACATGGCTTCTGCCATGCCGGGGATGGTCTGATTTATTGTAGAAACACTCATCCAGTACTTCGTGACAGGCACCTTCTTGCCTTCCTCAGCCTGTTCGGCAGCAAAGACCGGCAAAGTGTACAGGATGCATAACGCAACGATGATTATGAAGATTCTTCTGCTGTTTCCCTCAGCCATTCCCTGTTTCATACTCACACCTCCAAGAACAAAATTATTATTCCCGTTCGCCCTTATGCCGGAATTTTTTCAGCATAGTTCTTTATGAAAATTTATGAAGAAAATCCGGATTGGTTAGACAATCATATAGAATTAATCTACAATTAGAACATAAACTTATCAACCTTTTTTTGTTGAAAGAGTACTATAGTATCTGGAAATGAAAAAACAGGCTGTGGAAAGAATTACCAAAGAAGAAAAGAAGAGCATTATTGAGTGCTGGGAATTTTTCCAGTGCAATGAGGGCGAATGTCCTGCTTACCGGTCTGAGGACCTGAGATGCTGGCTGTTTCCGGGGACCCACTGCAGGAATGACATCCAGGGGAAGTTTATAGAGAAGCTCGAGATGTGCCTCGATTGCGAAGTGTTTCAGGCGAACGAAGACGTTTCTGCAATGAAAACCACACTTAATGTTATCAATCAGCAATTAAAAGAATACAGCAGGATCATTAGCGAAAGGGACGAAGAACTTGAAAGTATGAGCATGGAGCTGGCTATCAGCCTCTCCGAAGTCTTTGAAGCCCTCAAGAAGATTTCTTCCGGTGATCCGACGGTCAGGGTTCCTGAAAAGTCGAAGATCGAGCTCATCAGTAAACTGAAACATATTGTGAATCTGACTGCTGAGGAAATCGGTGAAATCGTTGATCAGTCGCATGAATTCGCGATAGCGCTCGCAGAACATTTCGATGTCCTGCACAGAGTCTCAACAGGTGACCTGCAAGCCAGGGTAGAGGGGAAGTCCCAGGTAGAGCTTCTGGAATCGCTGAAGAATGTCACCAACGAGACGATCGAAAGCATATCCAAAGAAATTACCAAAAGAAAAAAGGCCGATAAATCGCTCCGGAAGGCACATGATGAACTGGAACACCGGGTTGAAAAGCGTACCGCAGAGTTACAGCGTTTAAATGAAAAGCTGGCTGAAGAAATTGCCGAACGCAAGAAGATTGAGGAAGCGTTACGACAGAGTGAAAAGCACTACCGTTCATTAATAGAGACGATGAATGAAGGCTTGTCGGTTGTTGACAAACAGAGTGTTATCACCTTTGTGAATGAGCAATTCTGCACAATGACAGGATACGCGCAGAAAGAACTTGTCGGGCACGGATTATCAATATTGCTGGACAAGGAAAACCAGAAGATTTTAACGAAACAGTGGGCCTCTCGAATAAAAGGAGACGACACTTCGTATGAAATTACGCTAACCCGGAAAGACAAAACAAGAATGCATACCATTGTTTCTCCCAGTCCGCTCTATGACGAAGGAGGTGTCTTCAGCGGTGCCATCGGTATCTTTACCGATATTACTGACCGCAAGCAGGCAGAGGAAAAACTCCTTTCCTACCAGAAACAACTCCGCTCCCTCGCATCAGAATTGTCCCTGGTCGAGGAACGGCAGCGGAGGTGTATCGCAACAGAACTGAACGATTATATCGGCCAGACGTTGTCTTACTGCAAAGATAAGCTGGATGTGCTGAGACAATCGGCTTTCACCAATAATCCCAAAGAATCCACGGACGAGATCATCGACCTTATCGAACAGACTATTGAGTATACGAAATCCCTGACCTTTCAACTCGGGACGCCTCTGCTCTATCAGGAAGGGCTGGAGTCTGCACTGAAATGGCTGGGATATCAGTTTCAGAAACAACTCGGACTGGTGTTCCATTTTGAAGACGATCAGAAACCCAAGCCTTTGAATGACGAAACTACTATCCTTCTCTATCAGGCAGCCCGTGAATTGATGATCAATGTCTCCCGGCACGCAAAGGCACGGAATATTTATCTCTCCCTGCAGAGAGATTACAAAAGAGTGCGGATCGAAGTAAAAGATGATGGTATCGGGTTTGACGTTTCCCATATCGATCCTCATTCAACCAGGACCAGCGGGTTTGGGCTTTTTACTATTAATGAACGGTTAAAATATCTTGGTGGACAATTCAGGGTCGAGTCAAAGCCCGGCCACGGAACCCGTGCAGTCCTGATCGCTCCTATTAAGTCTCTGAAAAAAACTTTGTGAGGTTCAAAGAGAAAAAAGCCCGTCCCATAAGTCTTTTCACGCATTGCATTGACTAAGGATCACAAATCTTTTAAACTTTAATGCTGTACTTTTCCTCCCCTGCGCAGTGATGGTGAGAACTCCCAGTATTAGTGCAGAGTGAAAAGATCAACTTTTTCTTGAAAGGTAAGAAATTATGTTTACTGAGAATATTGAGAATAATCCCCATGATACCGGGAGAAAAGAGTTAACAGGAGCGCAGGAAGAAGACTTCGCCGCCATGCTTGATAAGAGCAGTATGGGCCAAAGACTCACTCCCGGGCAGAAAGTAAGGGCAAAGGTCGTGAGCATATCCGGGGACCTGGTCTACATTGATCTCGGAGGAAAGAGTGAAGGGATCGTAGACCTGGCCGAACTCATTGATGAGGAGGGCGCCTACCGTGTCCGTGAGGGAGATGAAATAGAGGCATTTTTTGTGACCGTTCAGGACGGTCTCATGAAACTGACAACCCGTATAGGAGGATACTCGGCTGTGACATTGAACTCCATCAGGGACGCTCATGAAGCGGGGATTCCGGTAAACGGAGAAGTAAAACGGGAGCTCAAGGGGGGATTTGAGGTCTCAGTGAGCGGGGTGAGATGTTTCTGTCCCTTTTCCCATATTGACATGAGAAGGGCAAATGAAGAAGAGGGATATTTGGGCCGTACCTTTCCCTTTATGATATTGGAGTATAGGGAAGAGGGGAAAAAAATAGTCCTCTCCAGGAGAGTGCTCCTTGAACAGGAAAAAGAGGAAAGGATAAAGAAGCTTAAGGAGAGTCTTGCGGTGGGTATGGATGTCACCGCCGAAGTGAAGTCAATACAGAAATTTGGAGTATTCGTTGACCTGGGAGGTATCGATGGCCTGATCCCTGCAAGCGAGCTCTCATGGGACAGGAGTGTAACCCCGGGTGACATACTCTCCGTCAGGCAGACCATAACAGTAAGAATCATCTCTTTGGACTGGGAGAAAAATCGTATCACCCTGAGTATGAAAGCCATGCAGCCTGACCCTTGGTCATCAGTTGCGGAAAAATATCCGGCAGACAGCAGGGTGAGCGGCACTATTGTCCGTCTCGCCCCGTTTGGAGCTTTTGTCCGTCTTGAGCCCGGTATTGAGGGTCTGGTTCACATTTCCAACCTTGGAGCAGGCAGGAGGATTAACCACCCCAAAGAAGTTGTCGGGGAAGGGCAATGGGTGGAGGTATATGTTCTCTCAGTGGACCAGCAGAACAGAAAGCTGTCACTCTCCATGCAGCCAAAGGTTGAGCCTGTAAAGGTTATACTGCCCGCTGTAGGAGAAATCCTCGACGGCGTCGTTGAAAAGGTCATGCCCTTCGGGATTTTTCTGAAGATGAACAACGGCCTTACAGGACTGGTTCCGAACCAGGAGATGGGGACACCATCCGGTACAGACCATCGGAGCATGTTCGCGCCAGGCACTGAGTTGCAGGTTCTCGTGATCGAAGTGGATACTGCCGAAAATAAAGTCCGCCTCAGCCGCAAGGCTGTTCTCGAAAAGACGGCACAGGACGAATACAACCAGTACAGGGAAACCCTGCAAAACTCCAACGGATCTTCAGGGAGCTTCGGCAGTCTCGGGGAGATACTCAAGGCCAAACTGGAAGAGAATAAAAACCAGGGGTAACCGTCACCGCAGAAGAGGGGAACGCGAACGTTCTGTCCGAACAATTATCAATACTGTCCTGTGAATACCATAAGACTTTACGCTTCAAATGTTTAATACCCCATATTGCATTCGAGCATCGAAACCATTATCATAATATCCGGACAAAACATGCCATTCCAAAAATATTTTAGGTCAGCACATCAATTTCTCTCTCAGGTCCGCAGCCTCTGGCTTGTCCTCTCTTCACTGATCTTCCTCACTCTTCTCACTTATCTGGACTATATAACGGGAACTGAGTATGGTTTTACGTTACTTTATCTTTTTTCGGTGCTTCTTCTCACATGGTTTATCAATTTAGGCGCAGGGGTAATTGTTTCTTTCCTGAGTATCCTTTCCTGGTTCGGAATTCGCGTTCTCCTCTTATCCGGGAAGAGCATGGGGGAGGTGAATTTTCTCATTTTATCCGGAGAGGCGGCGTTTCGGTTAGTGTTTCTCCTCGTCTGCTGCTATGTGCTGAGCCTGCTTCAGAAGGATATGGCGATCAGGGATGAGCAGACAAAAGAGCTTATTGAATTAAACAAGATGAAAAACTTTTTTATCGGGATGGTGGCCCATGATTTGAGAAACCCGCTCTCAGTGATCGAGATGAGCGCTTTTACTCTTCGGGACGATGAAAACAGGAAGAATTTATCACAGGATCAGCTTATGCTGCTCGAAAGCATCTACAGGAAGAGTGTGTATATGCTCAAATTGATTGAGGAGTATCTTGATGTGATGAAGATCGAAGCAGGTCGTCTGGAACTGAACAAGAGCACCTATGATTACGTAAAATTTATCGCCGATATTGTTGCCCTGAACACAATCATCGCGCACCAGAAAAACATCAGTATCGCAATTCACAGGGAAACCGATATCCCGATGTTTTCTTTTGACCGCAACAAGATCAGTCAGGTGCTAAGCAACCTGCTCATTAATGCAATAAATTATTCGCGTCCCCATTCCACCGTGAAGATAACGCTGAAGGTCGACAAGGAATATATCGTAACAGAGATCGTGGACAATGGTCCGGGTATTCAGGCTCAGGACATAAATAGACTTTTTGAAGCGTTTTACCGGAGTAAGGGAACAACCGAGAAGGGTACCGGTCTGGGCTTGACAATATCGAAAAAGATTATTGAAGCACACGGGGGGACGATAGGGTTCAGAAACAATAGCGATGCCGGTTCGACCTTCTGGTTCACGCTTCCCGAAACCGTTCTCAGTGAGTTGCAAATTAGCCCTGCATTGGTTTAGCATAAATAAAAAGATAGGTTCATTCATGTATTTTCAGAAAAGCTTGCGTAAGAAAGGCTGTGAGAACAGCCATATTTTTCTCTTATTTATTCTGTCCTTATTAATCCTGATAAGTGCGGAGTCCTTCTGCGCTGACAACGATTCTTTTGATAACAATGGTATCCCTGATTTTTTATGCCAGTATTCAGATATACCGTATCAGCGCTATGATCAGGTAACCTTCATAGCGGTACAGAGTCCCTCAAATAAATTTTCTTCAACAGTCAGAAACCCTCTTTTCTCCCGGTCTCCTCCCCGGTAAAGCCTTTCTCTTCATAGCAAATCAGCTTCATCGTGGTTACATTTTCTGTAAGACACTAAGAATGAGGAGGCAAAATGTTTGGGTTAGGAACGCAGGAACTTTTGGTTGTACTCGTGATTGTAGTTATTCTCTTTGGTGCTTCGAAACTTCCACAAATCGGAAGCGGTATGGGACAGGCCATAAGAAACTTCAAGCACAGTGTTGCTGAAGGAGCGAAGGAGGAGAAAGAACAAAAACAGGAGGTTTCTGCAAAGGAGCAGGAATAAGACTCACAAATTCAGGAAAGGAATTTTCGCATACGAATTGGTATAGGGGGCAGTTGCGGGTATCATCTGCTTTGGGACACCAATACCCGCAACTGCGACGCTTATCGTGATACAGGAGATGACAGGCAGCAAGGGAGTAATACAAGGGAAAGGACTTATTGTAGTAACTCCGTATCCTCATGTGAATACGCAGGGCAGCAGAAGCAGAGGATTTTGAGGGGGATGTCACCGGGATTCCGGATTTTATGGGGAGTGCCGGCGGGGATAAAGATGGTATCGCCGGCAACGACATCGGTTCTCTCATCTCCAAGAACCATTACCCCCTGTCCCCCTGTGATGTGATAAATTTCATCGCTCTTCAGGTGCTTGTGCAGTTTCGTTGCCCCTCCGATTGGAACTGTCGCCTCTGCAAGGCTCTGTTTCAGACCTGGGAAGACATCCGGATGCATCAACTCACGGATTTCAGAGTCGTCTTTTGTGATGGAGGCCTGAATATTGGGATATTTAGTCTTTATGATCACATGAAATGAGATCTACCCGCATTTGGTAAACCCGCAGTTGCGGCAGACGAGGCAGCCGCTTTCCCGTTCGACGGCGCCGCCGCATTCGGGACAGGCGCCCATAAGCATGACCACCTTTTGACTGTCGCCGTTGCCGCCGTTCCCTTTTGTGTTGTATTTTTCGAGCGCCTTTGCGATTGCGTCTGAACAGGACAGGATTCTTCCCCCCTCGTGCCATGTCGGTGAGTGGCAGGAAATCCCCTTGAGCTGGTTGATTACTTCGTCAGGCTCGATGTTCGACCGGAAAGCAAGGGAGACGAGCCTCCCGATGGCCTCGGACTGGCTTGCCGCACATCCGCCCGCCTTTCCCATTGAGGTGAAGAGTTCGAACAGATGGCCTTCTTCGTCTGAGTTGATGGTGACATAGAGGTGTCCGCACCCTGTTTTCAGGAGTCTGGTGGCGCCTTTGATCATATCGGGTCTCTTCCTCGGAACGATCTTCTGCCAGGAATCTGTGGAGTTCTTGTCTTTCTTTCTCCCTCTGGTAAGCACCTGCTCTTCCCGTGAGCCGTCCCGGTAGACCGTCACGCCTTTGCAGCCGAGTTTGTATGCAAGGCGATAGACTTCTTCGACGTCTTTGGGGGTTGCCCGGTGAGGGAAGTTCACTGTCTTGGAAACGGCATTGTCCACGAATTTCTGGAAGGCAGCCTGCATTCCGATATGTTCTTCCGGCGTAATATCATGGGCGGTGACAAAGACCGATTTCACCTCATCGGGTATCTCGTCGAAATCACGCACAGAACCTTTGTCCGCGATCTTCTCCATGAGTTCCCTGCTCCAGAAACCCTGCTCCTTTGCAACCTTTTCAAAGTAAGGGTTGATCTCAATGAGCTTCGTGCCTTCCATCACGGTCCGCACGAAACTGACGGCAAACAACGGTTCGATACCCGATGAACAGCCGGCGATGATGGAAAGCGTTCCTGTTGGCGCTATGGTTGTTACCGTTGCGTTCCTGAGCTTTCTCTTGCCGTCATAGATGCTCCCCTCGTAATTTTGGAAGACACCGCGTTCTTCAGCCAAAGCGGTAGATGCGTTTTTGCCCTCGCGCTGAATGAATTCCATCACTTCTGCCGCAAGCTGAATCGCTTTCTCGGAGTTATAGGGGACGCCCATCTCGATTAGCATGTCCGCCCATCCCATGACCCCGAGCCCTATTTTTCTGTTTGCCCTGGTCATCTCCTTGATCTTCGGCAGAGGGTATTTGTTGACCTCTATCACATTATCGAGGAAGTGGACCGCGTTCCAGGTAGTGGCTTTTAATTTATCCCAGTCGACTTCGCAGACTTCGGCATTTGCGTCGGAGGGGGATGCCTGTTCGGACTTGCGCATGAATGTATTTTTCACCATTTTCGCAAGATTGATCGAGCCGAGGTTGCAGGACTCGTAGGGCAGCAGGGGCTGCTCTCCGCAGGGATTGGTCGATTCAATATTGCCGATACGAGGCGTTGGGTTTGAAGAGTTCACCCTGTCGATAAAGACGATGCCGGGTTCGCCGTTCTTCCATGCATGGTCGACGATCAGGCTGAAGACGTCCCTTGCCTTGAGCGTATTGGTCACCTTTTTCGTGCGGGGGTTCAGAAGATCGTATGTCTTGTCTTCCTCGACCGCCTGCATAAACTGGTCGGTGATTGCCACCGATATGTTGAAGTTATTGAACTTCTTGTTGTCGTCTTTGCAGGTGATGAAAGTCAGGATGTCGGGGTGATCGACCCGCAGGATGCCCATATTTGCACCCCTCCGGGTGCCTCCCTGTTTGACGGCTTCGGTGGCCGTATCAAAAACAGTCATGAAGGATACCGGGCCCGAAGATATGCCTTTGGTTGAACCGACAATGTCTCCGTTCGGTCTCAGTCGCGAGAAGCTGAACCCTGTTCCCCCGCCTGATTTATGGATTATCGCAGTATTTTTCACTGCATCGAAGATGGATTCCATCGAGTCGTCAACCGGAAGAACGAAACAGGCGCTCAACTGCCCGAGCCTTCTCCCTGCGTTCATCAGGGTGGGGCTGTTCGGAAGAAAATTGAGAGAGGTGAGCATTGTATAGAATTCGCTCTCGACGGAGCCCACTTCTTCGAATGATTTTCCGTACTGCAGGTCGGCAGCGGCTACGCTTTTTGCGACCCGCTTGAAGAGGTCTTCAGGGGTCTCGACGACCTTTCCCTCTTCGTCCTTTTTCAGATATCTTTTTTCGAGAACTTTTACTGCGTTCGGTGAAAGATGCAGCCCTTTCAATGCTTCCATAACTCCCCCTTGTACTGTTTTGAGCGTTCAGGTGCTCAGTGACTTTTTTCCTCTGCTCCGGAGACCGATATGCCATGGATATGCCTTCTCATCTCCTCGATGACATTTTTACCCTCCAGGGGGCAATATGTTGTACAGAGACGAGGGCATGAAAGGCATTCAAACCAGTTTTTGAACCCCTTGCATGGTTCCATTAAAAAATTCCCCTTTGCATAGGCGCCGTTATCAATAGATTGTGTTTTACAATAATATCCTGAACATTTAACCACAATATATTGTGTATGTCAAGAAGAAAAGCGGAAAAGTTATAACGTATTGATTTTATTGATTTATTGTTGTGAAATCTGTGTTGAGAACCGGTGGAGAATTTACCTGATGATTTCGGCGGTAAAACGATAAAGTTCTGCATCCCGCCAGGAGCCTTTTGGCAGGCCGGCCTTGACGCAGAGCTGGTCAAGGAAAGTCTCCCTGTCCCATCCATATTCCGAGGCAACCTGAGGGAGTAGAAGGCCGCTCTGCATACCTTTTCGGATGACCAGGCCGTGTCTGCCGACCTGAATGTCTTTCACGTCCCGTAACGGGCTCAGGGGGGAAAGGACCGATATCTCGACCTCGATATCCTTCATCTCTTCCTGTGTCAATGGAGGGAATCTGGGATCGCTTGAAGATGCGGCAACGGCATTTTTTATGACCGACTGGTAAAGGGGCATAACCGCCTGAATGTTCCCGATGCAGCCCCTGAGTGAACCGTTCTTCTTGATAGTCACGAACACGGCGCCGTCTGCCCTGAGCTTGGGATTCGCTATCTCTCTGTCCGGTGTTTTCCCGTTTGTCACGTGCTCAGCAATTGCGTTCTTTGCGAGTGAAAGGAGTTCCTTTTTTTCATTTTCTGTGTAGGGACTTCTGAACAGACCGAGAGAGGCATACCCCACCACCTTATCCTTCCCGCCCATTACATCGCCTGAGTTTGCATAACGGAACAGCACCCCGTGCGTTGCTCCCAGTCTCTTCGCCGCCTCCATTGTAATGATGACAGGGAACGCGCCGCACATTTCCGCTTCTCCGCTTTGAAAGAGCC
>JAKLQR010000374.1 GCA_022013235.1 Thermodesulfovibrionales bacterium
AAAGAGGATATTCTCTTCAATTGCGGATAAATCGTCTTAGCTTGGTTTGTTTTGAAATTGGGAATTGGAGATATTGGATATTGTTTGGAACTTGAAATTTGGTGTTTGGTAATTAGGGAGTTTTTATGCTTCTTGGTGTGAACATTGATCACGTCGCAACTATTAGACAGGCCAGGAGAGGGATCGAACCTGACCCTGTAATGGCTGCGACGCTTGCAATCCTTGGAGGCGCTGATGGAATCACGGTTCATCTCCGTGAGGACAGGCGGCATATCCAGGACAGAGACCTGAAGATATTAAGAGAGTTTGTCCCGAATGAACTAAACCTTGAAATGGCAGCCACAAAAGAAATGATCGGTATTGCAATCAAGACAAAACCCGATTTGGTAACCCTGGTGCCAGAAAAGAGACTGGAACTCACCACAGAGGGCGGGTTGGAGGTGAAATTACACAGGAAGAAGCTTCAGGAGGCTATCAGGAGAATCCATGGGGTTGGTATCCCGGTCAGTCTTTTCATAAATCCTCAGAAAGAAACTCTTGAGATAGCGAAACAGACCGGCGCTGATATGGTCGAACTCCATACGGGGATATATGCTGATGCAAAATCCACAAAGAAGGCAAAAGAACTTACAAGAGTAGTCAGTGCCGTGAAGATGGCCCTCGGTCTGGAGCTTCTCGTCAATGCAGGGCATGGACTGAATTATTTTAATGTTTCACCTGTTGCTTCCATACAAGGCATCAGAGGTCTTTACATAGGCCATAGCATAATTTCCCGTGCAGTTTTTATAGGCCTTGAGAGGGCTGTGCGAGAAATGAAGGAATTAATATATCCATAGTGAGGTGTGCGTAAATGAAAAAAAATATTCTGATTCTGTGTTGCGGATATCCATATGCTGGTGATGCCGGATTCGGGTATCATGTATCGAAAGCATTAGAGCAAATGAAACTGCCTGAAAATGTTGATTTAATGGAGGTCGGCTTCTCTGCCTGCATGATACCCCATGTTATCGAGGGCAAGGATAAACTGATAGTGGTTGATATTTTTTATACTCAGGACATCCCCGGAACGGTAGTCAGTTTAACACAGGAGGAGGTTCCGCTTATAGTGAAGGGGAAGACAGATACTTCGAAATTACATCTCATGGAAACACTGGAACAGATAAAATTGACCGGAAAATGCCCTGAGACCCTTTTTGTCGGAATCGTGCCGGTACGAACAGAGATGGAGGACGAAAAGTTGACTCCTGAAATTCAGGGCAAGGTGCCGGTTGTCATAGAGATGATCATGAAAGAAATAACCTTATAATAATGTAATAAGGCAGCCTATGTGTATGGAAATATTAGTGTAGTGTTTCCAACGCTTCTTTACATATAGCTATTTTCGTCAGAATCTTATCCGCTGGGGCACTCCATACAAATACCCGAGGGTTCTGACTGTGATTTTCTAGATAATCCTTGATTGCCGCAATTAAATCAGACACACTTTTAAAGGTGCCGCGGCGGATACGTTTGTCGGTAATTTCACGGAACCAACGTTCTACCATATTTAACCAAGAGCTTGAAGTCGGGATGAAATGCAGATGGAAACGAGGATGCCGGCGAAGCCAAGATTTTACACGTGGATGTTTGTGTGTTCCATAATTGTCGACGATGAGATGCAGATAAAGACCTGCCGGGGTTTCATTGTCTATCTTCTTGAGGAATCGAATAAACTCTTGATGTCTGTGACGAGGCATGCAGTCACCTATTACTACTTTTCCATCAAGCATGCTCAGTGCCGCAAAAAACGTGGTTGTGCCGTTGCGTTTATAATCATGGGTTTGTGTCCCACAGCGTCCTTTTTTCATAGGCAGTCCAGGCTGTGTTCTGTCAAGCGCCTGAATTTGGCTCTTCTCATCAACACACAGCACCAATGCTTTATCCGGAGGATTCATATACAGGCCAACAATGTCATGTAGTTTCTCGACGAACTGCTTGTCACGGCTTAACTTAAAGGTCTTTATCAGGTGAGGCTTAAGGTTGTGCTGCTTCCATATCCTCCAGACCGTTGCCTCACTGATCCCCTGAGTAGCTGCCATGGTACGCGTGCTCCAATGAGTCGCGTTGGCAGGCTTAGTATGAAGCGTTGCCTCCACTACTTCAGCAATCTTCTCTGCCGGAATGCTTGGCAGACGACCGGGACGAGGGGCATCTTTTTCCAGCCCGGACAATCGAAGCGCTAAAAATCGGTCTCGCCAGAGTTGTACTGTTGGTCTTGTTGTCCCAAGCTTTACAGCAATATCCTGATTCAACAGCCCATTTGCAGCCATTAGAATAACCTGCGCTCTCTGGACTAATCGTACAGGGAATCGCTTTCCCCGAGCCCACTTCTCTATTGTTGCTTGTTCCTCCGGAGATAAAACAATCTGTGCTGCTCTTCTGCTCATGTATAACATTGTACATGCTTTTCTTGTATATGTAAAGCTATTTCTGTAACACTACACTAGCTTATAGGTAATTCATGGCTCATTTTTACCCACTCACTTACACGATGAGCCATTTTAGGTAATACCATGTTTCTCAGAAGGGATAACATTTATATCGTTTTGTCATGCCACCAATGTATCATATTTGGTGGCTGAAATGAGACTTTACCCTAATTTTTTTAACCAACCTGCACTTTCCTAATGCAATTTTTGGGTTGAACCAGAGAGGTGGCTGGGTTTGTTTGGACAACCTCAAGCAGTTTTTAAACCAGATTGTCTATTATTAACCCGGCAATTTAATATGTAAGTTATGCTGCATATTTGATTTTCGGGTGTTCAAAGTATTTTCTAATCCTTCCGGGCAGTTTCTGAAGCTTTCTCATATGCGAAACCATTTTTTGTTTCAACTCTTTTTCATTCCGTGCTGGTATGCAGGAGTGCACCGCGCATTTAATGTCACAGTTCAGGTATTCGTCAGGGTTCAATTCTGGCGAGTACGATGGCAAATAGAAAACCTCAATCTGTTCTGTGTGCTCCTGAAGCCATTTTTTGACAACCTTGCTGTGATGAGTCTTTAGGTTATCCACTATCAGAAACACTTTTCGCCCGGTGTCTTTGATCAGTCTCTTCATAAACTTGATCATTAGATCTGCATTCATGGCCTCTTTATATATCATGAACCGCACTTTGCCCTGATTGCTGATGGCTGAAACCATACTCATGCTCGTCCGATTGGCATTGAGCCGGATGGTCGGCGTTTTCCCTTTGGGCGAATACCCCTTAGACCGATTTTCATCATTGCGTAGTCCCGTCTCATCGCACCAGTTGATATCAGCTCCTTCCACCTTTGCGCGCTTGGCTATCTCGGGATACTCTGCCTGAAGCCATTTCTGCACTTGCTCCGGCCTCTGCTCATATGCCTTGCGAATCGGCTTCTGCGGCGTAAATCCCCATCGCATTAGATATTCCCCAACCGTTCGGATTGGCATTTCTATGCCATGTTGATGCTTAATCAACTCCTGCACAGCCTGACGGGTCCACAGCGCAAACGGCATCTTCAGCTGATCTGGAGTCTTGTCCTGTATTGTCTTTTGGACCGCCGCTTTTTGCTCCTTGCCAA
>JAKLQR010000375.1 GCA_022013235.1 Thermodesulfovibrionales bacterium
AGACCCCGAAGACTATTCCCGGGATGACCAGCAACAGGAAGCCGCCTGTTATGATAAAGCCGAAAAGGCTGAAAAGCCAGATGAAAGAACCGATCCTCTGCCAGGCACTGAGAAGGGAATCCCTGATCCCTGAAGTTTCATCGACGACAGCGTATATGAATGCTGCGATACCCAAGAACATACCGATAGTGCCGGCAGTCAACCCGATAAATAAGCCGACGGCTATCAGGAGATTCCTGCTGTCCGGCAGGACTTGTGCAATGAGATACCCGATGCCTCCGAAGAATGCTGCCGGGACAGCTATGAATACAAGAGAGAGGAGATAGAGAACCACGAGAACAACAAACCGTCCCTTGAAGATTTCCCATGTCCTTGAGAACAGATTACCTATCCCGGGCATTTCCCCTGTCATGTTGGACCGTTCCGGAGTCTTCTCCGGTTTTGGGATACTTTCCGCAGCCGGCGTTTCCTGCTGCGCTCCCGGTTCCCGCTCCCGGGCCGTCTCGCCGGGGCTGACATTTCTTCTTTTCTGGAGTTCGATAAATTTTGGAATATTTACCTGGCAGTTGCGGCAATCGTCTGTGGGAGGCTGTTCGAAGCCGCACCGGGGACATCTAAATTTTTCTTCCATCATTTACCCCCACTTTATGAACGGATTTTTTCTCAACGAATTTTTTGATATATTTCTCCTCTGTTCTCATACAACCATTAGACTATAAAAAAAAGAGTTCGTCAACTTATTAACAGCCTCAAAATAGTATTCATATTTCACCCTCTCCCAACCCTCCCCCCTCAAGGTGGAGGAACCAACTATAATCCCCTCTCCCCTGGAGGGAGAGGGAAAGGGTGAGGGGGATCATTTATGTGTTTCTTCTTATGAGAAGGTTAATATCTTTATGCGATCACGTTTTTTCTGGTACTATATGAGTATTATCCCTGTGGAAAGCCATCGCGCATACCAGCAGGGCAACCAAGGAGGCGCTATGTTTTCGAAGATTCTTGTTCCCACAGACGGTTCGAAGCCGGCAAGAAAATCCATAGAGCATGCGATTGCACTTGCGCAAGCGACCGGCGGGCAGTTGATCCTTTTAAGTGTCATTGACAAGAGCGCGTTTGTCAGGCAGTCTGTGCCTGCTATGCCAGGAGCAATGGGAATTGTGGAACCGCTGGAAAATCTTCTCCAACGCGCTGCCGAATCATATGTTGATGAGGCCGAGAAGCTCTGTGTAAAAAAGGGAGTTCCCGCAAAAAAAACTATACGGTCCGGACATCCGGTCGAGGAAATTATCAGGGAAGCAAAGAAATCAAAGGCCGATCTGATCGTCATCGGTTCACAGGGAAGGAGCGCCCTGAAAGCTGCGGTTATCGGCAGCGTAACATTCGGGATCATCAGCAAGGAGTCAAAGATCCCGGTGCTTGTGGTGAGGAACTAGGGTTGAAGCGCAAATTGACATTTTTTCCAAAGCTCTGATTAAATTAATTGCATGTGGGAATATACTGATAAGGTTAGAGAATATTTCTTAAACCCGAAGAACATCGGTGAAATCGAGAACCCGGATGGGGTCGGGGACGTGGGAAGCATAGTCTGCGGCGACGCTCTCAAGCTTACGCTCAAGGTAGATAAGGAAACGGGTAAAATCACGGATGCAAAATTTCAGACCTTTGGCTGCGCGAGCGCAATAGCGAGCTCTTCTGCGCTTACAGAACTTATCAAGGGGAAGACCCTTGATGAAGCGCTCAAGATCGGCAACCAGGATATCGCAGATTTCCTCGGCGGACTGCCGAAAGAAAAGATGCATTGTTCGGTGATGGGGAAAGAGGCGCTTGAAGCTGCAATCGATAATTACCGGGGGATAGAGCGTCCTGTTGAGGAAGAGGGGAAGCTTGTCTGTAAATGTTTTGATGTAACAGAGGAAAAAATCAGGAAGGTCGCAATTGAGAACCACCTCACCACTGTTGACGAGATTACCGATTATACAAAAGCGGGTGGAGGGTGCGGAGAATGCCAATCTGATATTGAGGCGATCCTCAAAGACCTCTGGGCCCTCAAGGCCCCTGAGAAACCTGTCAAACCAAAAAAACTCACCAACCTCCAGAAAATTGCACTCATTCAGGAGATTATCGAAAGCGAGATCAGGCCCGGTCTTCAGGCTGACGGTGGAGACATCGAGCTTATCGACATCGAAGGGAACAAGGTCGTGATCGCGTTCCGTGGCATGTGCTCCGGTTGTGTCAAGTCCGGAATGACTATAGAGGGCATACAAACAAAACTGAGAGAGCTTGTCAGCGAAGACCTGGTTGTGGAGACACAGTGAAACCTGTTTATCTCGATAACAATGCAACGACCGCAGTTGCTCCGGAAGTGTTCGAAGCCATGCAGCCGTACCTGACGGAATTCTATGGAAATCCTTCAAGCATGCACACGTTTGGAGGACAGCTCCACAGAAAAATTGAAGATGCCAGAGACAGTGTTGCAGGACTTCTTGGCGCAGAACCCGAGGAGATTATTTTTACAAGCTGCGGAACCGAGAGTGACAATACTGCTATCCTGAGCGCCATCGAGTCAGTCCCGGGCAAGAGGCATATCATTACGACACGGGTTGAACATCCGGCTGTCCGGAGCTTCTGCAAGCACCTGGGACGGAAAGGCTACCGGATAACCTTTCTGCCGGTAAACCACCAGGGTCAGTTGAATATTGACGACCTTATGAAAGCCCTCAATGAAGATACCGTACTGGTGACCATTATGTATGCAAACAATGAGATTGGCAATATCTACCCGATAGAAGAGATCGGAGCAATACTCAGAGAAAGACAGATTCTCTTCCATACGGATGCTGTTCAGGTTATGGGAAAGATACCCGTTGACCTTAAGACACTGCCTGTAGACATGCTCTCTCTTTCAGGACACAAACTCCATGCGCCAAAAGGCATAGGAGCCCTCTATGTGCGAAAAGGCACCCGCTTTCACCCTTATCTGATAGGCGGGCATCAGGAGAAGGGCAGAAGGGCGGGCACAGAAAATGTCGCGTCAATTATCGGGCTCGGAAAAGCATGTGCGCTTGCCACCGGCAATATCGATAAAGAAAGTAATTATCTTAGCAACTTACGGGATAAACTTGAAGTATCACTTTTAAAAACATGTCCGGATTCCCGGGTAAATGGAGACGTTGCAAGCAGGCTCCCGAATACGGCAAACCTGAGTTTCGAATACGTTGAAGGCGAGGCAATACTGCTCAGGCTGAATGAATATGGAATATGCGCGTCCTCCGGTTCCGCATGCTCCTCAGGGTCGCTCGAACCTTCGCATGTTCTTCGTGCTATGGGTGTTCCCTTCACCGCGATCCACGGTTCGATCCGCTTTTCTCTCAGCAGATATAACACAGGGGAAGAAATCGATAAGGTTATCGAAATTGTGCCGAAAATCATAAAGGAACTCAGACTTCTCTCACCGTTCGGCAGGGATGATGCCGGCAAGAAGATTGCGTGCACCTCGTAGAGTACCCAGAGGAAAGTTTTGAAACAATACCGCTGTTGTGAAACGATGTATTATACTGCATGGACGCTGAAGAACTTCTTGAAATAGTCAACGAAAAGGGCGAGGTGCTCAAGGTTGCGGCACGGTCTGCAGTCCACGGTAATCCGTCACTCATTCACAGGGTAGTGCACGTCCTCGTATTCAATAAAAATGGGGAGCTTCTCCTCCAGAAGAGGTCGATGAACAAGGACGTTGCTCCCGGCAGATGGGATACCTCGGTCGGCGGACATGTGGGCCTCAGGGAAGACCTCTCCACCTCGTCGAAAAGAGAGATGCACGAAGAACTCGGCATAACCGGTCATGAACCGGAATATCTCTACTCGTATCTTCACAGCAACCCCTTTGAGACCGAGCACGTTACGACATACCGCTGTACCCATGAAGGGGAGATATTTTTTAACAGGGAAGAGATCGACGAGGTAAAGTTCTGGAGCTTTACCGAGATACGTCAGGAGATCGGGAAAAAGACCCTGAGCGATAATTTCGAAAATGAGTTTCTCACATATCTCAACTACGTAACGGCAAACCAATCGCAGCAGATTTTCTAAAACAACAGAGAAAAATCCGGCAAAGAAATACGTTTATTCGAAGACCACGTATAAAAATTGTACAAACTTGATCGGCTTTTATGTAAAAAATTAAATGAGAAGCTGCCTATAAAAGCCCCTATTCAGGCTGAGGTTCATGCCGACGAGGCTGTTGTGCTGATTTTTTTCTGTGGTGGTGCAATCAGATCGTTTCCCTGAGTAATTTTGCAAGTAGCGCAGTTGCTACGACGAGGTGCTCCTCCGGATTGAGCAAAGGGCCGAGCAAGGCAGCCTGTGCAGCTCTGTTTAGGAGGCGCTCGTCATAACGGACGCCCGGACAACATCGGCGGAGTTCAGTCAGAAGATATGTGAAGTTACTTGAACGGGAAGGTTTAAGTGCAGAACCGAGTGAATTATAATCAAGGACATTTTCGCGTAAAACGATAATAGGGGCATCGCCAGCATAAAGGTTGATAAACCGTTCCCGTGCTTCGGTCGTTACCTCTCGGGTTGTCTTTGTGGTTTTAGTGAGCATCATACCGCCGGAAAGCACTGCGCGTCCCAAGTCTAATGAGCGTTCTTTGACAGTTTCGGTGGTGGTGTCCCGAGAGATCCTGATGCCGGGCAAGATAAGGTAGATATGTTGAAAGGGGATGTCAAGGTTGCCGCCCTTTTCCGTTGCGACGTGAAGTTCATTCTTGCCAAGTCCAAACCTTCTCACAATCCATGCGCAACTCGCGGTATCAATCTCGTCAGCCGTAAGGACCAGTGACTTAAATCCGGCAGAACGTAGTTGTTCTGAAAGCTGCTCTGCCCTTTCTTTCTCAGCCAATACAGCAACTATCAGAGGACCGTTACCAGGGGTACGCAGGCGCGTTAATGCCTCATAAAGCGTCACTTTCAATACCGCAGACAAGGAACCGGCCAGGGTTTCCTTATCAGTATTCATGCTATGTATTGCAACAACATGCATTGTTTCTGAAAGTACTGCTTTCTTACGCAACCATCAGTGATAAATTATCAGGAGGGGTGTCACTGCCCCCTCATCACGCCGTACTTTTCGCCCATAAGAAGGTGCTTATAGGTCTTCACCCTGCGTTCCTGGCTGGGAGCAGATTTCGTGACTGTTTTATCCTCCGGAGGCGCAGTGATTTCAAACCCTGCCTTATCCTGGAAAAGCATAACGAAATCAGAACCCCCGAACAAAAAGTTTCCCAGCATGGAGCCTTTACTGTGAGTGGTTCCCACTTTTACCTCATCTTCAAAATTGACGGAAGATACCTGGGCCATGCCCATGGGAATAAGCGCTACCAGCCCATATTTCCCAGTATCCACTATTACATACCCACGGGTCTGGGAGAATTGCCAGCCGGTCGAATCGATCGGAATATATTTGCCTTCTTCCGGACTCCATGCTACTTCCAAAGCGACATTTTGCGAGATGACTTTCTTCTCTTTGACAACTCCGCCGACAGCGAAATGATAGCGGTGGTAGTCATTTACATTCAGAAAAGTATGGGTGAGTACGCCGTTGGCAAAGGCCTTCTGAAAATTACTGTCCTCCCCAAGCAAGTCCTTGATATTGTAAAATTTAGCAAGTTTGATTTTCAGTCCGCCGTCTACCCGGATATTTGAATTTTCATCAATAGACCACACTCCCTGAGGGACGGAATCGGCCGGTGAAACAACGACAGCCGGGTCGTCCGGTGCAGCGACAGGGCGCGCATCAGGCGATTTCAAGTATCTGGCGAAGAACCGGTTAAAGGTGTTCCAGTGAGAGGAAGGTTCGTACCATCCTTTCTGCAGACCGAAGGACGGGTCGTTATAAAACTCCTGATACGTTTTTTCATTCCACGACTTTTCGGTATCAAGGAACGCTCCCCAGGCTTTGACGAAATTGCGCAGCCATGAGGAAAAAGGCTTATAGTACTGAATCGTATTCTTGAACAGACCCTTGTTTTGTAATTCAGGCAGGGGTTGGTCAACCAGAAAATAGAAGTAACAGATGCTTTGCAGTATCTGGTCGCGTATGAGACTGGACGGATTATCAAGTACGTCCTGCGGGATGAGCTCCGACGCCCTGTCTATGAAATCATAATACTCCGGCAAGCTCTGGACAGGATTTGTCTTCGGGTCGGGATTGATTTTTTTGGCTTCTGCGATGGATGTTTCGAGCATATTCCGTATTTCCGCATTCTTTTTCACTAAATTTATGAGTTCCCTGGTTATGGTTTTATGATTGTCTGCGGTTTTCACAGATACCGGATCAGGGTAAATAAAGTCAACGAAACCGAGCGCCGCTAATGCCATGCCATAATTCTTCTGAATATAAAGCGACGTAATATTGAATTTCATCTCCCCTTTTTGACTGAGTCCGCGAAGGCTTAACTCATGCTTCAATGAAGCGGTGAGCTGCTTGATCGCTTCCTGTTTCGCTGTTTCAGCAGCGACTTTTTGCTGGGTGTAGATGCGCTCGTATTCAGCGGCGAACCCGCCGATGGATTTTCCTTCAGCATCAAAGGCCCATACCCGGCCGATTCCCGCCGCTACAGTATCTCCTTTTATCCCGCCTGCCTTTGCCATGATAGATTCTAAAACCGCACCATGGTGAAAAGATTGTTTGACCGATTCAATCGGCACTTCGTTCGATTCAAGAGGAAGGACAGAGGTGTAATAAACGACATTAAAATTTTCGATCCCCGCATTACGAAGGGCGATGTCGTAGGAAAATGTTTCATAAGGATCAGGGGGAATACCCTGATCTGATTCGCCTGCCCCTGTAGTGGCGAAGTATGTAGTTGGAATTCTGGGGCCGAATTGGGACCCGGCAAACGCCGGTAATGCTATCAAGATCAATACCCATACAAAAATCAAAACTCTGCACGCCTTCGTAAGTTTCATCGGTCAACCCTCCTTTGAGAATGTTTTGTGCCATTGGGCCGGCACAGTAAATGCTGGTTTTATATGCGCCTAACGCTTGTAATTGCTTGCGGGGGAATGGAGCGTAGCGCAATTCCTGTCAGAACGAATGGTTTATCCTATGTTCCTGAATATTCTACCGCTTCCTCGCGACGACTGCAAATTTCCTGGTTTCCGCATTGAAGGGTGAACCTGCAGGGGTATTATGTTATATAACGCCGTTGCTGACCTCTTTCCCCTGCTGATACTTTTATTTCTTACCTAATATCAGGAATACCCCTCGTTTGAAAAACAGGTCTCCATTTTTATTGATAAAATACTTTGAAATATCAGGATCGTGTAATCCCTTTTCCAGTAAATTGAAAATCTTTCTTTTATTTTCTTCTGATTGCTGCGCGTGCCCCAGATATTCCTGAAGATTCAGCTCAATCACGATCTCAAAGGTATCCTTGATTTCTATATGTCTTCGGTCATACAGGCTTTGAATGTATTCTTTGGGTAATGTTTTATGATGACTCACATCAACCGCTCTCTCGAATTCTTCAAAAAAACTATTTATCCGTTCATCCGGGTAGGACACAATATCCTGTATGCTGATACGGCCACTCCTATGACAGCAGCGAAGCATTTCATCAAAAATACCCTCATAGTCCTGAAAATGATGAAACGCCGACCGGCAGAAGACGAAGGAGAACGAGCCATCCTCAAATGGCGTCTGCTCAACCGGATGACAGAGAAAACTTATATTCTGCACATTTGCATGAGCGGCCTGCTTTTGTGCTATTTCTATCATTCGTTTTGAGATATCAACACCGTGAACATATTTGACTTTAGGCGCTGCAAAAATAGCATATTCACCCGAACCGCACGCAAAATCCAATACTGTATCCTGAGAAGATATTCCGCAGAAATCGAAATAAGCCTTCTGATATTCGATATTTTTGGTAACGGACCAGTCGCTGAACTTCTGCGCCTGGTTATCGAATTGTCTCTTTACTATTTCGTGTATTTCTGACATTGCTAAGGACCTTTTTTGTGTCTGCTAGCCGATGGCTTTAACTGGCTGTAAAAAGTGGCGCGACGAAGGCACGATGCTTTCTGCGGGTTCAAGTTTGTAACTTGAACCTGAATATTTTGCATGTCATACCACCACTGCTTCAACAAAAATATCGCTTTCAGGGTTAGCAGAAGACCATATCCAGTCTTCCGGTTGTTTTACATATTGTCTGCGAACCGGATTTTCATGAATATACTTTATCTTCTGCAAAAGATACTCCTCATTTGCAATCATCTTCGGCATATTTGTCCTGGACCAGAATTCATATCTGCCATTTCCAAGATCAAATAGCTTTAAGACACTTGGTTCTGTTGCGATAATATTCTTTTGTATCTCCTTTGAAGTATGTCTTTTAAAATCTCTGATGAAGCCGATAATATCACTACCGGATACAATCAAGTGGAGATGATTAATCATGAAAACGTAAGAGTATATTGTAATGCCCTTATTGTTCTGGCAATATTGCAGAGAGTCGGAAAGAATCTGGAACCGATTATGTCTGTCAAAGATGTAATACCAGTTTCTTACCGTGAAGGTGAGATAATAAAAGCCTGAGGTGAGTTCCTTTGCGATCCTTACCGACGGCATTGTGGCTGTATTGTATCAAAATATAAGGTTCAAGTTACAAACTTGAACCCGCAGGGATTTCTTAGCCCATGACTTCTGGATTGACTAAACTCTTCAAAAATCGACCGATGCCCATGATGTCCTCCATATTTATTGAAGCATAACGCCGGGGCATGAGCCGCGCCTCCACAGAGCTTTGCTGAAAAATGACCGCCATTCGGCGTCGGTCTCGATGCCATTGTTAGCGATTCATTGCCTTTTTGGTATTTTCTTTTTTAATTTGTTTGCCTTATCCGGATGAATGTAGATTGAGGCGACAATGCTCTCAGCAATGTCCATACATGTATGTAGGTCTTCGGTAGTGGGTGAATAGGCTCTGTGAATAGTAGCATGGCCAGCTTCCAGAATTGTTTTCAAAAGTTCTTCTTGACTCAAGGAAATTAATCCTTCTGCGCCGAGGGCGTCAATGTTCTTAGAGAACGAACCCCGATCACCGACTTTGTTGATCATAATATGCTCTAGCAGCGCACGAATGCCCATTGTAGCAACTCGACGGGAATTATTATGCAAACTGCTATAAATCTCTTTCATCAAATCATATATAAATTCTTTTTCCTCATCTAAGATTGTATTTAATTCATGAAGCCACGGCGGTTCTGGCCTCGAGATGGCAGGCGGATAGAAATGAAAAACAGGATAAAGTTTGCCTTCGCTATCCATATTTCCTGAAAACCATTCTGTATGCCTCAGAATAATGGAATCGCAGCCGCAGCATTTTAGCATTTCATAAATATCAGTTCCGCTGATTGGATAGCCGTCGTCAAGTTTTTCTTCCCACGAGAACTCTTCAGAGTGCAGCACCTCTTGATTTCTCTCGCCCTGACACCTGTTGCAATGTGCTTTAATTATGTCGTTCATTATTAATTTTCACGCTAACATTTATTTTTATGCTGATTATACCTTTGATCCAAAGATTATAAGCTTTAGGGGTTAATGTCAATTTATTTTCAGAAGAACAACCTTGTTTTTTCGGTTGTTTTACCTATAGTCTGTAAAGAGGTTTTGCTGTAAAGGTCAGATAATAAAATCTTGAGGTGAGTTCCTTTGCTATCCTTATAGATGGCATGGCGGCTTTGTGGAATCAAAACATAAGGTTCAAGTTGCAAACTTGAACCCGCAGAGACAGATTCCCCGATCAAGTCGGGGAATGACAAGAACAAGGGCTTTATGTATTTATGTGCCGCAGCAATCAGCTTTCATCAACGATTGACCAGATAAGCCCATCCTGAAAAATGAACTTTGATTTTTCAGCGGAGCAGGGTAGGGGAAGGAAGCGATATCTTATTCTTCAAACAGCATCTCGACTGACCGGGGAGAGATTATTTTTACAGTGCCGTAATTTCCGATGTTCTTTAAATCCGAATCTCCTGTTACCAGGTATTGAGCTCCGGCGGCAACTGCGCATGCAATAACTTCGTCGTCATCCGGATCTTTGCTTGCTTTATACACTCTGACGGAAGATTTATCAGGATCTGTTATAGACGCGGCTTCCCTGACAAGGCTGACGGCTTCGCGGATTTCTGCAGATGTCGCATTAAATTTGGTATTTAGTTTCTCCTGAAATTCGCGGAGTATGAAGGGACAGAGATAAAGTTCAAACTCGCTTCTCTTTGCCCGTAAGAGGAGTTTTGCACAGAGACCCTCGGTGAGAAACGCTGCAAGGAGGACATTCGTATCGAAAACCACCTTCATGAAACAGCTTTGAAAACATCCTCTTCAGTAATAATGCCGGCTCTCTTTGCTTTTCTGGCAAGGCTTTTTTTCGTTTTCTTGAAACGCTCTTCCCAAAGATAATTCGTAAGCGCTGCTTTCATCACATCGCTTTTGTTCCTTCCTGTCTGCTGTGCATACGCATCGAGTTCGGAAGCAACCTTTTCGGGAAGGCTCACCGATAGAACTGTTCTCATGGTTCCCACCTCCTGTATTACAATACACTACAATTAATCGTCTGTCAAGATGGGGTAACACAATCGTGAATTTATTCTAATTCTGACGGATTTCCAAATGATCGTATGCTGAGTCATAGCAGCGCGGATGATTGAAGATACGCTCGTTCAGGATAATCTTGTTCTCAACTAATGCCTTGACATCAGGGTTCACAGGCGTATGCAAACGCTATGGCAAAATCAGGCTGGAATATAACAAGACAGATTTGTATGAGTTGCGACGATTACGAAGTAAAATAAAGTCAGTAAAAATTATTGGGAATACTCTTTTTCATTATCGCCGACTTTGGTCGCTATCGCGGCTATGCTCTCCTTACTATTGTTCGCAAAGAACGTCCAGGCCCTTTCCCTTGCTTCATCCATACTACTGCTTGATTGGACCCTGGACGCCAAAGAGTGTCCGAATTTATAGTTCCTGGCGAGGTAGTGAGTAAATTCCTTCAGCCTACCCAAGCGGTATATCGGGCGATAATTCGCGTTCAGAGCTTCGAGAAATGACGCGTAAAGATCCGGCAGAGACACTACGCGCTCCGTGATATCGCCGCCGAATACAGTCCTGGCAATTTCGGCGAAGAGCCAGGGTCTTATTACCGCCCCCCGTCCGAGCATCAATCCATCGGCGCCGGATACTCTCAGGC
>JAKLQR010000376.1 GCA_022013235.1 Thermodesulfovibrionales bacterium
ATTTATTAATTATTTTTTATACAGTATCAAAATACGCATAAAAATTCAATAAACTATGCATATCTTTTCTGACTATTGTAGTGTCTCACAAATGACTGGTGGTATGAACAGCTCAAAAGGGATGGATATCCGAACCTGAAGAACAGGCTGAAAATTGCAGGAAAGATTTGCCGGGATACTCAAAAGAAGTGACTGAAGGAGAGTGAGCCTGCAAATGGGACTCACTCTCCTGTCATCTTTTATTTATTTCTTTTTGCCGCCCTTACCACAGCTACATTTTTTGCACATAACAACACCCCCCATCGTATTGGAATTATCTTTATTCTAAAAGGAACAAACACCGAATTGCAACACTTTGCGTACAAAAATCAATTCCTTCTCCAGGCACAGGGTTGAGATGCGCGGAATAAAAAAGGATAATAGTAGCATATGAATCTGAAAATATTCCGCCGCATGATATCCTTTTTTCCTGCGACAGTGATATTCTGCCTTGTCTCACTTGCTGTCGTAACGCCTCTTTTCGCCGCCGAACAGGTCGAAGTAGAAATAGAGGGGGTGGAGGGCGATGCATTGAAAAACGTTCAGGCTGCGCTTGCGCTTCCTGAGGGCATCGTGACGGATGGCAGGGTCAACACCTTATGGCTTGATTATTTCAGGCTCAAGGCGGCTGAAAAAATCAGAAATGCGCTTGAACCCTTCGGATATTACAGTCCTGATATCGTCATCGACCTTAAAACCCCTGAGAAAGACCGGTATCGTATTCTCGCAAGGATAAAACCGGGACCTCCGGTACGTATCTCGGCGGTGAATATTTCTGTGCAGGGGCCGGGAACGGACGAAACATCGTTCAGGGAACTCGTCTCGAAATTTCCCCTGAAGAAAGGTGACATCCTTCTCCACGGCGAATACGAGAAGGCGAAAGGGGAATTGAAAGCCCTGGCCCTGGAGACCGGGTATCTCGATGCGGATTTCCCGATACACAAAATCCTTGTCAACCGTGAAGAAAAATCAGCCGCCATAGAATTATTGCTTGAAACAGGACCTCAATACCGTTTCGGAGCAACAAGCTTTGAAGGGGCTCCCCGGTATCCGCAAAGCTTCTTGAAGAGATATCTTGCGTACAAACCCGGCGAAGTCCTTGCTTCTGCCAAATTAAGGCAAACTCAGCTCAACCTTATGAATTCCGAACGCTTCAGTGAGGTCGTTCCCGTAACAGAGAAAGAAAAGGCGGAAGATCTGCGGGTGCCGGTTACGATAACGATAAAACCCGGGTTCAGCAGACGACTTAGGACAGGGGTCGGCTACGGCACCGATACCGGCGCGCGGTTTTCGATCAATTATTCCGATCTGAACAGCCTGAGCCGGGGATATGAATTGAGGTCAGAACTGAACATTGCCGAACGCCTGCAGGGTGCGGGTGTCACATACCTTATCCCCAGCTACAAGAATCTGAACAGCTTTACCGAATTCAGGGGCAACATTCAGCACGAGGAAACAGATACCTATGAAACGCGGATATTCGCACTCGAAACGAACCGCACGAGGAGTTTCGGCAAGGGACGATCGGGTTCCGTTTATCTCAGGCTTCTCTACGAAGACTCAACCATAGCATCCGAAACAGACAGGGCTTTCCTTGTCCTGCCCGGTATCCGGTTCTCGGCAAACCGTTATGACAATCTGATGCGCCCGACCAGTGGATACCTCTATTCTGCAGAAGTCCGCGGCACACATGAATATCTCGGTTCGGACACTGATATGCTCCAGGTTATTCTGCAGGGCAGTGTAATCGTTCCGCTCCCCTGGCGGCTTTCGTTTTACTCCAGGATAAAGGGAGCGGCAACTGCCCAGAATGATTCACTGCGCCAGATCCCGGCCTCTCTCCGCTTTTTTGCCGGCGGAGACAGAAGCGTACGGGGATATGAATATCAGTCGCTTGGCCCCAAAAATGAAGAAGGAGAAGTGGTCGGCGGAAAGCATCTCCTTGTTGGCAGTATAGAACTCGAACGGGCGCTTTTCAGCGACTGGGGCATCGCGGCATTCTATGACGCCGGCAATTCATTCAATTCCTTTTCCGATATACAGTTATATCAGGGTGCGGGAGTCGGCGTTCGCTACTACACCCAGATCGGTGCGATAAAAGTAGATATCGCCCGCCAGATAGCGGTGGAGAATCCGAAATTCAGAATACATTTCAGCATAGGGATTGAACTGTGAGCAGAAAAACTATATATATCATCTCATCAATAGTAATCATCGGCTTTCTTCTCATCGCAGGAATATCGGTATGGCTGCTCGGAACCGTTCAGGGCGCTGCCTGGACCATCCGGACGATTGCGCATCAGGCAGGAGCAGAAATAGAATTCGGCATAATAGAAGGCAGACTCTGGAACGCGGTCAGCCTGGAAGGGATCGAAGCAACCTGGCATCAGGGTCACGCAAAAGCCGACAAACTTTTTTTCGAATGGCATCCGCTCATGGCTATTACCGGGAATATCGCGGTGAAAAGACTTTCAGTGAACAACGTGGTGATGCAGGACGACCGTCCTGAAGAGGACAAGCCTCCGGATCTCAGCTGGCCGAAAGTGAACGGGGTTCCCGCAAAGCTTGATGCCTGGATCGATACCCTGGAAATAACAGGGCTCGATTACACCCGTCTCAAAAATACCCCTTTTACAGTCAGGAACGCATCAGCCCTCGTCATATGGCACAACAGCATGATAAGTTTCAGGAATCTCATGCTGTCCACCCCCGGCATCGGGGTCACAGGGACTGTTGAAGCAGGATTCCTCCACCCGTCATTACTCGCGGATATAACTGCATCCCCCGCACAGCCTTTGCAGGATATAGCACGGTTTTCCCTCAAAGCCCGCCTTATGCCGGGACATGGCGCTGAACAGTTGCACGGCCCCGTAACAATCAGCGGTCTTTCAGGGGACGAACAACTGGTAACCATTTCGTTTCTGACCGGGATCACAAAGACGGCGCTGAATCTCAGTGAACTGCGCGCGGAGCAGGCGAGCAGGAAGGGGATGCTGAATGGAAAAGGGGCAATAGATTTCAGTGAAATCAGTCCGGCACTGAACTTCTCTCTCGGCGTCGAAAGCCTTGATCTGTCACCTGAAACAGGAACGGCAACCAATATTCATGGGAGCCTTACCCTGAATGGCAGCCTTGAAGACTACCGGGGCGATTTCTCATTTTCAAATAAAGGACCGCAAACGCATCAGGCAGAGATTACAGGCTCTCTGAATGGCAGCAAGCATGACCTGAATATCCAGATTACGAGAGGGGCATTCCTTGGCGGAAAACTGAAAGGGAAAATAGATACTTCCTGGCGCGAGGGAATAACGCTGGAGAGTGAATTGCAGGCAAGAAACATGGACCCTGCAATTTTGAGCCCGGACTGGAGTGGAACAGTAAACCTAAATCTCTCGGTCGGAGTGACAAAACCGGAAGACGGCGAAACCACCGGAATAATACGCGGCCGCATCCTTGAAAGCCGTCTTCGTGGAACAGACCTGACAGGCGAACTGCATGCGGAAATGCACGGAGAGGATCTCATCATCAGGAAATTGGCGCTGAAGGGCAATGGATTTGATATCAATGCGCACGGCGACCTCGCGAAACGCCTTTCGTTTCTTGCACGCATCAACGACCTTTCCGGGCTGGTCCCCGATGTCCGGGGCCGTCTTAACACCGAGGGATGGGTGAGCAAAAACCGGGATGGTATTGCAGTGTCTCTCAATGCGCAGGCAACGTTAGCGTTGGACGGACATCCGATCAGCCTGAAAAATATTTCGCTGAATCTCGATACGAAAGGCCGCAAAATTCTCTCCCGTCTGGACATTGAGCTGACCAGCGGTGGTTCAATACACGGGCAGTTCAGTTCTCCAATGCCCCCGCAGCGTGCTTTGCCTGAACAGGGTGATATCAGCGTCGAACTTAACCATGTCGATCTCGCATTCATTCAGTCATGGCTGCCGGAAGGGTTTTCGATAAAAGGCAGCATCGCGGGACAGGTGAAGGGCAACCTCTTCCCTGACGGAAAATTCGCACTTTCGGGCAGTACTTCTCTTTCTCAGGGGTCCTTCATCCGCGAAACGACCAAGGGACGGCTCTCTGCCGGCCTTCGGAATACCGCTGCTTCATGGAACTGGAGTGGTGATGTTCTGAAGGGAGATGCCACCGTAACACTTGCTGAGCATGGGAAAGCCTCCGTACATTTTGAACTGCCTGTCCCCGCCCGGATACCACTCGCTGTCAATCAGACCGGCGCAATGCGTATTGCAATCGATGCAGACGTTCAGGAGAAAGGAATGCTCACCTCAATCTTCCCCGGACTCGTTCAGGAAAGCCACGGCGGACTGGAACTGAGCAGCAGGATCGGGGGGACATGGAAAGATCCGCAATTCAAGGGAACAGTTCTCCTGAAAGACGCAGGCGCCTATTTCCCTGCTACAGGCATCAGGCTGAAGGACGTTCTCTTCCGGGGACGTTTTGAAAGTGACCGGCTGATAATCGATACGTTTTCTGCGAAATCCGGAGATGGCAGTATTGAAGGCACTGCCAGGATATCCTTAAAAAACTGGGCTGTCTCACACTATGAGGGAAACATTTCGGGGAAGCGTTTTCGCACCGTACACATCCCTGAGTTGCAGGTGGAAACCAGTCCTCAACTCAAATTTGAAGGCTCACCGGAAAAACTTTCCGTAAAAGGAGAAATAACCATCCCGGAACTTTTCGTGTATGACAGCGGGTCCTCTGCGCCGGTAAAGCCCAGCAGCGATGTGATAATTGTTGACGCAAGTGAGCAGATGAAGAAAGGACCCCTCCTTGCACTCGATATCCAGATTCACCTGATACTTGGTAAAAAAGTTTTTGTAAAGGCGGAAGGAATTGATGCGCAGCTGAAAGGAGACGTTGTGCTTACCGCCAAAAATCCCGATGAAATCAACGGGAAAGGATTAATACAGGTCGTGAAGGGAGACTACAGAAGATACGGGGTGAATCTCAATATCACCCGGGGCCGCCTCATCTTCAACGGGCTTGTCACCCGTCCGAACCTGGATGTCGTCGCCCTCAGGACAACCGGCGACGTGAAAACAGGCGTAACCGTGAGCGGCACGCCTCAGTCTCCTGAAGTGAAACTCTATTCGGAACCGCCAATGCCGGACACCGATATCCTTGCGTATATGGTGTTCGGTCATCCTCTTGGGAGCAACAAAGAGCAGTCATCTGCCGTGCTCCAGGCTGCCGGGGTCCTTCTTTCACAGGGTGAATCAGTCGCCCTGCAGGAAAAGATGAAACAGAGTCTGGGGGTCGATGTACTCGACGTTGAATCAGGCGGCGGCGACCTGTCGCGTTCCATGCTTACCGTCGGCAAGTATCTCACCCCGAGGCTCTTCATCAGTTACGGTCAGTCGCTCTTTGATGAAGGCGGTCTTTTCCGCCTCCGCTATTCCCTCTCCAGGCGATGGGAGATAGAAACACAGAGCGGGGAACAGACAGGGGGCGACCTGTTTTACAAAATAGAGTTCAGATAAGACTTTCCCGCAGCACAGGGAATATCAAGGATAATTATTTGCTATAATGATGCATATCAGCGCTTTATAGAATAAGGGACGCTTATGAGATCATTCAAGGAAATCAAGGAACATTATAATTTTACCGATGAAGATGCACAGAGACTCGTAAGCCTGAAGCCAGTCATGGAGAGCCGTGATCAAGAGATAGCAGGGGCGCTGAGTTCATATATTATGAGCACAATAATCGGAGCCAGGTTGCTGACTGAAGATGCCAGACGGACACATTTATTCGAAGCACAGCAGCAATGGTTTCTCGCGATGTTTGAGGGCAACTACAATAATAAGTACTATGAAAAACTTATAAAAATCGGCATTGTACATGTAAAGAAGGCAGTGGACGCACATTCTCTGAACAGGGCTGTCAACATTATCAGAAGTTTGTGTGTGGATATCCTGTATACCCAGAAAAAACCAGCGGAGGAGATTCTCGCGGATATTCTTTCGTTCGAAAAAATTCTCGATATGAATCTTGACGTCATGACGTCTTCCTATATCGAAGAGGAAATCCGGAATTATTCTTCCCTGTACCGCATCAAAAGCGCCCTCGTAGATTTCTCCGAAAAGTTCCTCCAGAGTGCAAACCTCGTTCTTGTCCTTGCATTGATAGGACTGACTTTGGGCGCTATAGCGCTCTTTCTTACCGATATACAGAAACTTTTTGCCGGAGACCTTGAAAATGGGATTATCAGCGCACTCGGGTCCCTGCTCATTATCTGGGTGATGATCGAACTGATGAATACGGAAATATACCATCTCAAGGGGGGGAAATTCCGTATCAGCGTATTTGTGAGTGTTGCGCTTGTGGCAGTACTCAGGGAGACGATGATCGCAGCACTAAAACATGACCAGTCAGTGATGATGGGATACCTGATTGCTGCAATCCTGGTTATCGGATTTGTCTATTGGATTATTATGCAAGGGGAAGGCCGGACAGGATAAGGGCAACAAGGATCGGGAGAATTACCGCTTTACGGTATTGCCGCAGATGACCACTTTCATAAATTCATTGTATCAATGACGAGGCGATCCGGCAAGATTTTCCGGTGATTCAAAAAAGGAGAATGCTTTCGTCACCGGGACAGGCAACACCTGGGATGTCTTTATCTGATACGCATTGCCGCCTGATTTTTCGAACATGAGCTGAAATGTTGGAGGGACTTCATATTTTACCGACACCAATAAAGCTTATCATACCATGCGTCTGAATGCGTACCTGTTCCCGATAAACCGGTGCTGGACAGAAGTGTTCACTGATAATCCTGAACAGTCCGAAAGGACAGAATTCCATGCAGACATGAGAAAATGCCCTGTTTCAATGCCTGAATTAAGAGAGAGTTTCTGAAAAAACAGTCAGTTATGGAGTGGCATTCTTTTTGCTTTTCTTTTATTTCATGCAAGAAAAAATCAGCAAGGAGGATAACAGATGAAAAAGTATGAATGCACCGCATGCGGGTATATCTATGATCCGGCAATAGGAGACACTGAGAACGGCATCAACCCGGGCACAGCCTTTGAAGATTTACCGGACGACTGGGTCTGCCCTGCCTGCGGCGCCCCGAAATCGTTGTTCGTAGAGGCGGGGTCAACATACAAAGAACACGGTGTTCAATAGCAAAGAATGTGATTGTCTTTGTGAATATATCTTTCATTTGATCGAAGATGAGAACGGGACTTACTCTTTACCATTTCCTGCTTGCCCTCTGGGTTGGGGGCATGTCGATGTTTTCGTTCCTTGTTACGCCGGTCATATTCCAATCATTCGCACGGGACACTGCCGGGGAAATCGCAGGGAAGCTCTTCCCCTATTATTTCCCGTTTACCCTTGTTACCGCGCTCCTGACCCTGGGAGTATTCCTGTTCTTTATTGGGGTGAGAGCAACCATTCAGCACAGGATAACCCTTGCTCTCCTCCTCTTC
>JAKLQR010000377.1 GCA_022013235.1 Thermodesulfovibrionales bacterium
CGATCGATTATATCTTCAGTCTTGTCTCTGTCGGGACGCCGGTGACCATTGTCGGGGCCGTTGATTACGAAAACGGCCTTTCGTCAGCTATAGAAGGGCTCTGAAAAGATGTTTAAAAACAGGAAATTTCTCAAAATTCTTATCATTTTATCCATCATATTTTTGACTTTCGAGTCTGCCGGATATTATCTCGGGAGCAGAGATGTATCGTTCAGCAATAAAGGAAATCTCAGCAGGGAAAACGGCAAAATGAGTTTAAATGCGCTGAGGGCAAGAAACTCGGCGCTCAGACAAAGGTTAAAAAGCCGCACCCCCGATGAGATTTATATCGTCATAGACACCGGTAGGAATATGCTCTATCTGAAAAGAGGCAATGTGAAGATCCGTGAAGCCGTCATCTCAGCCGGAAGCGGCAGCATACTGAAAGATCCAGCGGGCAAACGTCAATGGATATTCGATACACCGCGGGGCGAATACCATGTGAAGACAAAATATATCGCTCCTGCATGGACAAAGCCGGACTGGGCGTTCATTGAAGAAGGCGAAGCGATACCCAAGGACCCCAGAAAAAGGGTAGAGGAAGGCGTTCTCGGAGATTATGCGATAGGTTTCGGCAAGGGATATTTTATCCACGGAACGCTTTATACCAGACTGCTGGGAAGAAACGTCACGCACGGCTGCATCAGGGTCGGCGACAGGGATCTCAAGACGGTTTATTCTGTAGCCGTCGTAGGTACGAGGATCTATATCTTTTGATGATGCGGCTACAATTCATATTGCTTTTTATGACCTTGATTGCCAGCCCGGCTTCTGCCGGTGAAGACAAGGAGAGATATATCAGAGAAAACCGGCTTCTCGAAGAGGAACTTACCCTGGCCCGCCAGCCCGATATCTACTTTGTTTTCAATCTGAAGGAAAAAATGGCCTATATCAAGGCCAGGGGGATTCACCTGAGGGAACTGCAACTGAATGACTTCCACTGCTGGGGCAGCCCTGTTTCGGGCAACGGATATCGTCTGAGAAAGAAAAGTACATTCTTTAAACCCGGCCGGCAGATGGTTAATCCCGGAGAAAGCAAGGGAAAGGACAATTTCAAGATCGAGGCGCTGGAACTGGCCGACATGCCGTCAAGATATACCCTTGTTCTTGATGGCGGCGTAAGGATATTGATAAGACCGCTAACGGAAGGAATTGTCTCAGGAATAGGCAACATATTCCATACCTCAATACAATTCTTTATTCGTCCGATCGCAATGCTCTGGCATGCGTTGAGAGGTAAACCGTATACAGCCATTGATATTGTACTGGATAAAAATGACGCGAGAGCCGTTTACTGGTCATTCTCCGAGGGTTCCGGCGCCATCATATATCCCCCGTGATTTTCCTGCTGCCGAATCCGATGAAGCTTCGATGCCTGAATCCATCACCAACGTTTTATGATGATTGAATTTACAGCGTAAATGACGATTCTTTTTGTGCAGTGAGGTGAATGTAAATTGTCGGCAAACTCCCTGCCCTCCAAGATTTGCTGAAAGTTGGTGGTGGATTTGGGGATGAAGCCTGGATTGACACCGGATGAGAAATAAATATACAATCGATATATGAAATTTAACATCCATGAAATAAGAGACTATTTCCCCAGGCTTTCTCTCAATAAAAAGCTTGTTGCCCTGATGCTTGTTCAGAGCCTTAGCATCATCTCCATACTCGTCTTTCTCTATTATCAGACCGAAATATCGATCTATAGCGAGTTCGAAAAACAGATCGCCGATCTTTCTATGGGCATACAGATGGGCGTAGAAGAGGTCACCAGCAGCGGCCTCCCGGAAGAGAACCGCCTCCAGAACTATCTAAAAAAACTGAAAACAAAAGGCGTTAAAGAAATCTCGATCATCAGCAATTCCGAAAAGATCATATCGAGCACTGACCCGCGAAATATAGGAAAATGGATCACAAAGACAAAAAAGGAACTCATCTTCAAGGCAGAACTTGGGGAACCCGTAATAGGCGAGGGGCAATTTTATAATGTAATTGTTCCTGTCGTTGCAAACAATAAACATTACGGGTATATACACCTTACGGTGAATACCGAGGACTTTTCGGCCCATATGCAGAAAAGACTCATCAGAAGAATTACGGCAACCGCAACGATCTTTGGGATAGGGCTGCTCCTCAGCATCATCCTTGCGAAGAGATACACAAAACCCATAGAGGATGTCGTGCAGGCCGCCAGGAATGTCGCACATGGCAACCTCGATCAGGAGATACGCTCGGAGAGGAAAGACGAGATAGGAGAACTCGCAAATAGTTTCAACTACATGGTCGGCAAACTTAAGGAAGAGCGCGTATTGGAGGAAAGGCTGCGCAAGGCCCAGCAACTCGCGGGCATAGGACAATTTTCGATGAGCATCGCCCATGAGATAAGGAACCCGCTCAATTTTATCAGCCTTTCCATCGACCATATCCAGAAAAAATATGAACCCCATGAAGAAAGTGGGAAAGAGCAATTCGATTCACTGATTCGTAACATAAAAAATGAGATACAGCGCGTGAGCAGATTTGCCGAAAGTTTCCTGGAGTTCAGCAGACCCCTTGAGCTTAATCTCCAGAAGATCGATATGGTGAAGCTCATAGAGGAAGTTCTGGAGCTTGTCAAGGCCAAGGCGGAAAAAGATAAGATCACAATAATCAAGGAATTAGGCATACTGCCAGAGCTTTATTTGGATTCTGGATTTATAAAAACCTGTCTGTACAATATAATACTAAACGCATTCCACGCGATGCCTGATCGCGGGCAGGTCACAATAAGGACGAGCAGGACGGACGACAAGTTAAGCATAGCCGTTGAAGATACAGGGGTGGGTATTTCAGCTGAGAAGATTTCGAAAATCTTCGACCCGTTTTTTACCACGAAACAGGACGGGATCGGGATCGGGCTTGCGCTCACAAAAAGGGTTGTGGAAGAACATAAAGGCAGGATAGAATTTAAGAGCATTGAAGGCAAGGGCAGCG
>JAKLQR010000378.1 GCA_022013235.1 Thermodesulfovibrionales bacterium
GCCCAGAGATGTCGTATCCCGGGCGATTATTTCACAAATGGTGAGAACAAAGAGTACTCATGTCTATCTGGACCTCACCCACATGGACCCGGATTTTGTCAAAAAAAGATTCCCGAGGATCTATGCCACCTGCTTGCAATATGCTGTTGATATCACGAAGGAACTTGTTCCCGTCTCTCCTGCGGCGCATTACGTTATGGGCGGCATCAAGACCGATATGACCGGTGCAACCAGTATCGGAGGGCTTTTTGCCGCAGGAGAAGTAACCTGCACCGGGGTGCACGGAGCGAACAGGCTCGCATCCAACAGTCTGCTTGAAGGTCTGGTATTCGGAGCCCGGACAGGGCGGGCAGCAGCCCGGTATGGCATCCGGAGAACAGAGCGAGAATTGCATGCCGGGAATGATACTGGCCGGAAAAATGCAGGAACGGAGAAGGGGAGGGACGCTCACCCGCAGGGGAGTGGTTTTAAAAGTGAGGAGATCCGGCATTTATTGCGCAAGACTATGTGGGAGAAGGTGGGCATCATACGATGCGGAAAATCCCTCTCGGAGGCGCAGGCTCAGCTGAATCACTGGTCTTTCATTCTTAGCAGGAGCTACCGGACGAGACGCGAACTGGAGCTGAAAAATTTACTGACTGTAGCGCGGCTTATTACAGAAGCTGCATTCCTGAGGAAAGGGAGTGTCGGGGCCCACTACCGGTCGGACCACCCTGAAAAAGGGGAAGGATGGCTGAACCATATGAGGTTCACGAAGGAGGGAGACGGATTGAAGCATATCTTTGCTCCCTGAATTCCTAGAAAGGGATTGACCTTACATAAAAAAAGGATACATATTCTTACACCCTCCCCTCAAGGGAGGGGAAATTATTAAATCCCCTCTCCCCTGGAGGGAGAGGGCTAGGGTGAGGGGGAATGAAGTTTTACTTAAGTGTTTCTTGCCAGGCAAGCATAAATTTTTGGATTACGGAGTTTTAATATCGTAAGCCTTGATTTTCCTATGGAGGTTGCTTCGTTCGATATCGAGGGTCTCTGCGGTTCTCGATATATTCCAGTTATTCTCCTCGAGTTTCCTTGTAATGAATTCTTTTTCAAAGGCTTCTCTCGACTCTTTCAGCGTGGTGAGGGAAAAGTAGTCTGAGCGGGTAGATTCCCCGAGTATAATATTTTTTGGGGTTATCACCTGTGCCGGGGTCATGATCACGAGGCGTTCTATCATATTCCTCAACTCCCGGATGTTGCCGGGCCAGTCATATCCCTCCAGCTTTTTCAGAGCCTCGGGAGTCATTTTTTTGGGTTTCTGCCTGTATTCGAGGGCAAAATATTCGAGGAAATATTCGACGAGCGCCGGGATATCTTCCCTTTTCTCCCTGAGTGACGGGATTACGATCGGGATGACATTCAGCCTGAAAAGGAGGTCTTCCCTGAAATTTCCTTTCTTTACCTCTTCGAAGAGATCTTTATTGGTTGCGGTGATAATTCTCACGTCAACCTTGATGTTCCTGTTTCCTCCGACCCTCTGGAATTCCTGAGTCTCGAGAACACGAAGTACTTTTGCCTGTGTAGAAAGGGACATATCGCCGACTTCGTCGAGAAAGAGCGTGCCTTCATCCGCAAGCTCAAATTTCCCATTTTTCCTCTCGAATGCACCGGTAAATGAACCTTTCTCATGACCGAGCAGTTCACTTTCGATAAGTTCCTGCGGGATTGCCGCGCAGTTCATTTCGATGAACGGCTTCTTCGCTCTCGTACTCTTTTCATGCAGGATGTGAGCGATAAGTTCTTTTCCGGAACCGCTTTCCCCGAGGATCAGGACCCTGCTGTTGCTTTTTGCAGCCATCTCGACCTGTTCAAGGAGATGGACCATTTTAGGAGAACTTCCGATAATCCGCCACTTCCGGGTCAGATCTTCCCTCAGTGACTTGTTCTCCACTTCGAGCGAATAGCGTTCAATCGCACGCTGCGCGGTGAGCACAACCCGTTCAAGAGAGAGCGGCTTTTCCAGAAAGTCATATGCCCCCATTCTCGTGGCCTTGACGGCAAGTTCAATGTTCCCGTGGCCGGAGATTATGATCACGGGGATATTAGGCTTCACTTCCTTCATCAGTTTGAGAGTTTCGATGCCGTCCATTCCGGTGAGCCACACATCGAGCAGGATTAAATCCGGGCTCTGTTCTTTAATGACCTTCATGGCCTCTTCGCCTGAACCCGATGCAAGGACGGCGTATCCTTCATCCTCGAAGATGCCGGTAAGGCTCTCACGGATACCCTCTTCATCATCTACGACAAGGATAACTGGTGATGGCATTTATCGCTCCTTTAAGGGAAGTTCAAGAGAGAAGACTGTCCCCTGTGGTTCGTTCTCATGTACCCGAATGTGCCCTTTGTGTTCAGCAACGATCCTGTGGGCTATCGCAAGCCCCAGCCCGGTACCGTTCTTCCTCGTAGAGAAATAGGGCTGAAAGAGTTTTTCCTTGTCCTCCTCCCTGATACCCGGTCCGTTGTCTGCAATATGAATATAGACGAGATTGTAAGGGATGTCAAAATCAATCGTCACCTCGATTTTCCCATGACTCTTCATCGCCTGTATCGCATTGTCAAACAGATTAATGAGTACCCTTTTGAACTGTTCTCTGTCCAGTTCGACAACCGGTGAGGTGTCGGGCGCCGAGACATGAATTTCTATGGTTTTATAATCCTTATAGAGGTTTGAAACCTCTTCGATTACGGGAAGGAGCGGCACCGGAGTTTTTGAGATTTCCGGCATTTTACCGAACCGCGAAAATTCGTCCACCAGACGTTTCAGGCTGTCTACTTCCCTGACAATTGTCTTTGCAGACCTGCTGAAAACCTCATCGAAATCTTTATCCCGGCTTTCCCACTTCTTGATCATCCTTTCCGTAGAGAGTTTGATCGGGGTGAGAGGGTTTTTGATCTCATGAGCGATCCTCCGGGCGATATCCTGCCAGGTAAGCGCCTTCTGCGCCTCTATGATCTCTGTGAGATCGTCAAAGACTACCAGCAGGCCGATATATTTCTGAGAGTCCTTGAGGCTGGTGATAAAAACGAGGAGGATAACCCGCCTGTTCCCGATCACTGCCTTTACCTCTTTTTTCATAGGTTTGAATTCTTTCCCTTCAATGCTGCTCACAAGTTTCTGGAGTTCGGGTGAGTTTAACGTCGTGATGAGTTCCCGATAGTGCTTGTGAATGATGTTGTCCGGTTCCATCCTGAGGATCGAGCATGCGCGGTCATTGATCATCGATATTTCGCCGGAAGTATCAAGCATGATCACCCCTGAATTGATGTTATCGAGGATATTTTTCATATACAGATACGCTGATTGTAATGATTCCTGCCCTGTCTTCAGCTTTTTCACCATGTCATTAAAGGAATGGGTAAGAAGCGCTATCTCGTCCTCACGTTCGAGGACAACCTGAACATCAAGGTTGCCTCCCGCAACCTGTTCTGTAGCGAGCGCGAGATTCCGGATAGGATCAGTGATGCCCCGCGCAATTCTCAGGGCGATCCAGAGGGCCATGAAAGTGACTATCAGGGTAAAGAACCCGAGGAAGAGAAGATAGTTTGCCTTGATTGGTATCCGCCATGATTCAAGGGTCAGATACGTTTCATACGCTTCTTTCATATCTTCAACGTTATGGGTAATGTTCTCCGGCAGAAACGACTCGACAATGATCACCCCGTTCTTCCCCCCCTGCTGAGCATGCGGTACCACCGCGCGAATGATATCCCCCCTGCTTCCGGATATTACTTCCGTACCCTCCTTTCCTTCGAACCCGGACCGTATCGTTTCAGTCGCATCTTTCGGCAGTTCGTTCAGGTATCGCACCTGATATCCCTCAGAGAGAGAAGAACCGGAGGCGAGTGATTGTGCGTGGTCCAGCGTCTTCTGCTTTTCGATGTCATACATCGCCTTGGCTATCTCAAGGGATTTTTCCAGGGGC
>JAKLQR010000379.1 GCA_022013235.1 Thermodesulfovibrionales bacterium
AAGCTCGCGGCTTCTTGTATGGACAACCTGGTGCAGGAGATGGGGGACCCCCCATTTTGCAGAGATGAGGACACCCCCGATAACGGCGGCTGCCTTCAGATGGGTTATCACGACATCCTGAGCGCTTCCTCCCTCTCCGGCAAGAACGGGCAGAATGAGCATAAAGGGCACCACGCAGAGATCCTGGAAAATAAGCATCCCGACCGTAATGTTCCCGTGCGGTGTATTCATTTCTCCCCTGTCAAGGAGCAGTTTCAGTACAATCGCCGTACTGCTGAGCGCGATGAGGAATCCGTGGAAAACAGAGACTGGAAACGGCAGGGAGAGGATGAAGTAACTGATGCCGATCGTTGCAAATGTGGTAAGAGATACCTGGAGGAACCCTCCTCCCAGAACCAGAGTCCTCAGGTTCATGAGGTTTTTCAATGAGAATTCGAGGCCGATGGTGAACATGAGGAGTATGACCCCGATTTCAGCAAGGAGCTCCACCTGGTGGATGTCTTCTATAAAGCTGAAACCGTGAGGGCCGAGGATTATCCCGGCAACGAGAAAACCGACAATCGAAGGGATGTTGAACTTGCCGAGCATGAATACAACGACAGCGGAGACGCCGAAGATAATAAACAGGTCTTTCAGGAATGAAAGTTCCACTTCCTATCCCTTTATTCTGAGGGCTCTCACTTTAATACAAAGGAGTGGCCACATTTTTTACAGGTAACCGACTCTCCTCTTTTCTTGCCTTGAAAGTGCTGAAGCTTGTTGCACTTCGGACATTTCTTGTATGCGTGCAGAGCTTCGGCAAATATAGCCCAGTAGAAAAACATGGTTATCCCTCCCTTTCCGGATTGGTCCTTCCCTGCAGGGCTGGTTAAAGGATATCGGGTACTGAGAATGCGATTATCGTACCGTAGAGCCCGGATTTTATAAGTGGCTTATATCGTCCTTTTTTTCTTCGCCCTCCAGCTTCTTCTCCAGGTAGTTCTTTGCAACCTCTTTTCCCCCGAGACCGAATGCGATCGAGAGGGCAAGCACGACCCCGCCGAATACAATGGCAAACGCGATGACGATTGTTTCCTTTCCTATGCCAAGCTGCTCGAGCGCCATAGTGACCGCAAGCAAAAAGATCGTCAGCCTGACGAACTTTCCTATCGATCCGGAAAGCGCAAGCCCTGCATTGACTGCCGCGATAAGGGCGGCACGGCCGAGAAAATTACTGAGGAAATATCCGAAGAAGAGAATCAGAAGCGCCACGAAAATATTCGGCAGATACAGGATAAACTTCTGGAGTATCTGGTCTATCGCAGGGATATTCAGCGAGCGGACAGATATGATAGAAAAACTGATAATGAGAATCCATCCGAACAGTCTTGAGAGAATGAGGGAAAACGGTTCTTGCACCCCTCCTTTTTTGAGCATTTCGACCGTGCCGAACCGTTCCGAGAACTTATCGAGGTTTACGGCATGGAAGAACCGTAACAGCAGGGATCTCAGAATCAGCCCGAGGACAATGCCTGCGAGAAAAATAAGTGCTGCGGTGAGGATGTCAGGAAGAAATTGAACCAGCCGGTCCACAAACCTGTCAAATGGTTCAAAAAGTATTTTATCGAGAATATCGCTCATATGCGCCTCCTTTCTTTAATCCCACTGTGCTATTAAAGCGTTTTTACCATGTTCAAAACTCATGCTGAGCGTATCTATCTTTTCTTCAACCTCTGCCGCACTGCTCTCCCATGACTCTGAGACGAATGAGGCCACCCTGCCTATATAAAGCGGGGTGAGAGATTTCAGAAGATGCTCTTTATTCAGGACCTTTTTGTGTGCTGCAACCGCAAAACTGTAAATAAGCTTAACCCGGACATCATCGGGTATATGGAATTCTTCTTTCCGGACTACGACCATATTGGAGAGGAACTGGGTAATCTCAACAGGGACAAATTTTTCCCATATGGGCAGCAATTCTTTTATCCCCAGCCTGAATTTATCGATCATCCGGTCGAGATTTACCGAGACAGGCTCCAGTCCGACTGCATATTCGAACCCGAATGTCGGTACTTTTTCTGAGGTTGTTACGGTCCTCCACATGTCTGTATAGGTCTCCATCAGATCAAAGGTTGCCCCCACTACCTGATAAAGCATTGCGCTCAGGTCGGCGCCGGGGTCCTTCGGATCATGGATTTTTGCGCCAAGGAATGACTGGCATATCTTGAAATTGTTCGCGATGGCAGTTGTTGTCATCCAGATGTCGATCCCGTATTTTGCAACATCTGTTTCCCAGACATCCTTCGATAAATAGAACTGCGCGAGGTTGCCTGAAAAACCGAAATCCCCGCCTATCGGCTGCCGGACCTGTTTCCCGTATAATGCTCTTGTCAGGGGATAGACGATGCTGTTCGTTATGGTCCCGTCATATTTGTGTCTGTGATAGAGCGGGGCAACATAGTCAAACCCGCCCTCAAGGACAGGCTTGATGAGGAGTTCAATCCATTCGGGAGTGATGCTCCTTAAGTCCGAATCCACCACCGCGCATGCCTTTACGTTCAGACTGGCCGCAATTTCAAAAATCGTTTTAAATGCGCTTCCTTTGCCGGGGATCCCGTGATAGGGAGTTGCGATTTTAAAGACAGGCCCGACCCGGTGATGGACCAGGATCGACTGGAAGTCTTCGATGGCTGTGTTCTGCACGACATCCATGGTGCCGTCAGTAGACCCGCCGTCTGAATTCACGAGCACGGATTTTTTCCCGGGGAAATATTTGACGAGACCTGCCTGCACAGCTTTTACTACATGACCGATGGTACGGGCATTGTTATAGCTCGGGATGCCGACAAGGATGTCCGCCTCCTGTATCTCATTGACTTTTTCTGCGATATCGCTTCTGAGCGTTATACTATGCATACCTGTAGTTTCCTCTACAAAATATTTTACCCGAATGCATTATAATCCTCCACTTTTGTCGAATAAAGCTACGGGGAAATGTTCCAGCATTTCAGAGAGAGAGAGTACTGTTGCGCTTTTGGAGCGCGCTGTCGTGATCACCTCGCCGGTAAATATGTTCGTGTACCGAACACCGGCGTCGTCAAAGGGCAATATAACGGCCGCATTGCGCCATACCTCTTTCCCGAGCGGCAGGGTATCGGGATAGGGCGCAATGTCTGTGAGAAATCTTGGCGCGACGACGACGGCAGTCGCATTGCCCAGTCTCCTTGCGAATGCGCACACATGGGGCGTATACCCTCCCGCAACTTCAAGCTGCAGATACTCTCCTCTCTCAAAGAGCTCCCGCATCTTTCTCCGGTAATTCAATGCCTTGTATGTCAGAAAGAGTTTTATCCTTCCGTTTTCCTTTTGGGCGACCAGGTTTTTCGTGAGGTCCGGCAGGCCGGCTGTCGTTTCACTGTTCACGAGATCATCGAGCATCTTCATGCGCATTTTGTAGTCGACGGTCCCCCGGTTGTCCGGGTCGACAAGAGAGAAATTCCAGAGATCCGTACCCTGATAGAAATCCGGCACCCCCGGTGAAGTTATTTTGAGTAATGTCTGTGACAGTGAGTTGAACATGCCGTAATGGGATATTTTATTCTGAAATCTGATGAGGTCGGTGAGAAACTCGTCGCCGGATTCTCTGTTCATGACAGAGTCAATAAAAATCGTGAGCGCATCTTCGTACATGCTGTTCGGATTGATCCAGCTTGTGTTGATCTTTGCCTCGCGTGATGCCTTGAGCATATACTCTTTGATCCGCCGGGTGAATTGTTCGTATGCGGCTTTGTCCATCTCTCCGACAGACAAGGCGCCGACAAGGGTCTGGTAGAGGAGATACTCTTCATTCCGGTCGGGCACCTTCTGTCCGTCGACTACAGGCTTCTTCTTATTGTTGAGACGCCTCCAGTGCAGCAGACATTTCCTCCACTCTTCGGGCATCTCGGACAGCACATTGATCCGCGCCCTGACATCTTCTCCCCGTTTCGTATCATGGGTCGCAGTGGTAATAAGGGCATGCGGCCAGAACTTGAGCCGCTCGATATTCTTGCCGTGGAATGCATCAAGAGAGGTCCCGAATCTCTCGGGGCTTCCCCCCACCTCATTCAGTGAAACGAGCCGGTTATACACATAGAAGGCGGTGTCTTCAAGGCCCTTCGCCATGACAGGCCCGGTGATCTGCTGGAACCTCATGGCGAAATCAACCCATTCTTTCTTGTCCGGTTCTTTTGTGCTTTCCTGATAATTCAGCAGGAGGACGTCTTTCAGGAAGTCAAAAACCGATCCGCTGATCGCCGGATTCTTTCTCTTTGCCTTCGAAACAGCAAGTTCTATGTACCGGACATCTCTCTCATGCACGTGGAATGCGGTGATATACGTCCGGTATACCGGGAAGAATGCGATGACTTCTATAATCGCGGCAGTAAGACTGTTCAGGGTGAAATCCCGCGTATGCCTGTTCTTTTCCGATATGATATTGAGATAATGTCCCAGCGTATGTATTTCGCTCGACATGGCAACCTGCATGATAAGCTTCTTCGTCTCATAAATGAGTTCATGGACATTCATCTTCATCCTGATGAAACGGGAGTAGACGTCGTCCATGGCCTTTGCATTCTCAGGTTTTACAAAAATTCCGTTCACTGCATTCAGAAAGACATACCCGGTTGTGCTGAAGATAGGCCATTCTTCCGGCATCCGCTCGTCCCTGATGAGAATTTTCTCTCCGACGATGTAGAAAGGTTTGTAGGAAGGGTCTGAAGAGAGTATCGCGTTATAGATTTTCCGCATTTCCGCTCTCATGCTGTCTCTCTCATCAAGGAAGGGAATGTCCTCTTTCAGGTTTTCGAGCACATCGGGAGGGATGTCTTTTTTTACCTTCTCCATGTGGCCGATCCGCAACTGCACGAAACAGCTTCGCTGGAGCCACTGGAAATATTCCAGAGGGTTGTAGAGCCCGTCAGGATGGTCGACTCTGAGACCGGTGACGATCCCTTCCCTGACCAGCCGCATCACAAGCCGGTGAGTGTTCCTGAATACATCCGGATCTTCCATCCTGATGGCGGCGAGGTCATTGATATCAAAAAATCTCCGGTAATTTATCTCTTCTGTCGCAACCCTCCAGAACGAGAGTCTGTACACCTGTTCGTTGACAAGTTTATCGAGGAGGTCGAAACTTCCCGGTTCGCCTTTGACCCCGTTGAATGCAGTCAGGTTCTGCCCGATAAACACCCTGACCTCCTGACTCCTTTTGTGCAATTTCATGAGCCGTTTCTTGATGATCTCTTTTTCGCGGTTCCGTTCATAGCGTTTCTGCTGATCCTTTTCCGTATAGGACGGGAGGTGCTTCAGTGCGGTGATGATGCTCAGGAGTTCCAGAAAATCCGGGTTGTCTTCGGAGAGGATTTTTTTCAGTTCGTCAAGGCCATGGGCAAGAATGTTCACGTAGGCCTTGGGCCGTACGGGGAGCACATGATCGTAATAGCAGAGGCAGAACCTGCCTTCCTTGAATTCGAGTTTCAGTTCCTGGTTTTCGAGTACTCTTCCGTACTGATCGCCAAGTATGGGGAGGAGGAGCTTGTTCCTCAGTTCTTTCTTTACCGGATTCCAGTCGATGTCGAAGAAATGCGAGTAAATGGAACTCTGCCCGTTTTCAAGGACGTCTATCCACCACGTATTCAGTTTGCTCGTTATACACATATGGTTCGGTACGATATCAAGTATCTGTCCCATCACGTATTTCCTGAGTTTGCCGGCAAATGCAGCGTATTCCTCCTCTGTGCCTATTTCGGGGTTCAGGACCACGGGGTTGACGATGTCGTATCCATGTACACTCCCCTCTTTTGCCTGAAGATAGGGGGAAGAATAAAGCTCGGTTATGCCAAGGCGGTGAAGATAGG
>JAKLQR010000380.1 GCA_022013235.1 Thermodesulfovibrionales bacterium
CCGCCTTCCATGGACGCTGGGGTTCAAGGGAATGGACTGTAATGACGAGGGGGATATCGAATATCCTCTTGATGAGACACCCCGCCAGGTGTGTATACCAGGTATGGCAATGGATAATATCCGCCGCCGGCATAGATCCGGTCATAAGAATGTTCCTGAACAGTGTGTCGAGGAGTTTCCTGTGATGGGGGTCCCTGCAGGGAAAATCGAAATCCGGGGAAACGCCGTCAACAGTCATATTCCCCTGTTTTCCCCTCTGGTCACCGAAACAGAGAATACGGAGTTCATGCCTTCCGCCGTCGATCAGGGAGAGTTCCCTGGTGAGGTTCTCGACATGGATACCGGCGCCCCCGTATATATGGGGAGGATATTCATTGGTCAGGCAGGCAATTTTCATGCAGCAGTGGCGGGAAATGACCGGGAAGAAACCGCAGACGATGTCATTTGTTGGAGGTCCCCAGAACCAGAGTCCAGAAAGTCCTCAGGTTTTTGTTCTTGGCAGAGGCGGCTCCGGCTTCTTTGAAATCCGGGGCCATGATGTTTCTGCAGTGCATCTCGCTTTTCAGCCACGCGTTTACTGCTTCCCCGGCAGTCCTGTAGCCCTGACCGACATTTTCACCATATGCGGACCATGAGTATCCTGTCCTCGCAAGCCTCTCGTCCGTGCCGCTCCCATCCGAGCCTTTATGGCCCATGAACCCGTTTTTCGCCATGTCCAGGGAATGGTTGAGAGCCGCCCGGGCGAGCTTTGCATTCCAGCGCACCGGCTGTACTGCACTAAAATACACACTGCCACAGGTCATTCCCTTCGTACGCGCCTCATTGAGCGGTTTCAATACCTGTTCGGCAGTGTCGTGATCGACTACTCCCGAAGGGGAAGATACATACTGAATCGTGCCGCACCCACACAGGAGTGAACTGGGAAAAATCAACAGAAAAAGACTTGTAAATAATAATTTTTTCATTCCATTGTGCACTTTCACTGCAGATCCAGCTTCTTCTTTACTCTGAGTTTTGCTTCGATGAAATCTTTATGCTCAACGTATATCAGGTCTGCAATTTTCCGCACCATGTGCTCCTCATGTTTCTCGAGTTCGGCATCTGAAAAGGCAACTTCCCACAGGTGCTCTATCACCCTGACCTTCTGCTGATACGTAAAACCCTTGTTTATGAGAGACGTGAATGCATAATACCCCGAAGCTTTCCCGATTTCCTCCTCTGCAAGCTGCAGAAGTGTCTGCGTTTCTTCCCTGGCAAGGCCGAATTTCGATTGAATGGCCTTCATCACTGTTTCCCGTTCATTTTCCCTGACTGTGGCATCAGCACGCATCATCTCCATGAGAAGAGCGGCTGTCGCGAGCTGAAGGGAATGTTCTGAAACCTCATCCGGCTTGTCCTGAGTGGGTTCTATGTATTTTTCGAAGAATTTCTTGAGCGAACGAACCATGACTTCATACCTTAATACAAGGCATCCCATACTGTCAAATGCATGATTCCTCACAGATATGCATTTCGGGATGACCGGCAGCTTCCCGGATTCCTGCAATGAACTGATAATTCGGCACAAGAATATTTATCCCTGTCTGTTCATATTTTTCCCTGATACATTTTCATGATAAACTATAGAGAGCGAAGAGGAGAACGGGGATGAAGACAATACTTGCGGGATTGATAGTCTGTCTGCTTTCGGCATCTCCCCTCTATTCTGCGGGAAAGCACGATTGCAGTTTCTGTCATCTTCCGCATGCAGGGGGAAAAAGCATGCTGCTTAAATCACCGGTGAATGATCTCTGTCTCGGGTGCCATCCCGACAGGAAATCCATGAAAGAACACAAAGTGGATATAATCCCTTCAATGCATGTCGAGAATTTCCCGCTCAGCGCCGAAGGCAAGATTACCTGTGTCACCTGCCACGATCCTCACCGCTGGAGTTCTCCAAACCTGCTCAGAATGGAAGCATCCGAACTCTGCCTGAAATGTCATCCTAAATAATGAGGGGGCCGGACCATTCACAAGCTTTCATATATATAAACCTACTTTTTGATGGTGACATGGACATTTTCAGCAAGAAGCGCGGGGAAATTCCCTCCGGAAGAGGGGTGGAGTCTGTTTTCGACGGCGATGACATGCTGCATCGTATCATAAATATTTCCTGCGATCATCACATCTTTCACATTGCCGGTAATTTCGCCCTTTTCGATACAGAGGGCGGGAGAGACGCCGATTGAAAAGTCTCCATGGGGAATGTTCCCGCTATGCGCACCGAGGGCGCCGGCGATGATAATCCCAAGGTCTACAGACCGAACCATATCAGCAAAGGATGAACCGCCCGGAATCATAGTGAGATGGCGGAGAGATGGCGCCGGTTTTCCGGATACCGAACCCTTAAACCCGTGCCCTGCAGGCCGGGTCCTCATTTTATGCGCAAAATAGAGGTCATAATAGTAGTTTCTGAGCACGCCGTTTTCGATAACAGGAAACCGGCTGCAGGGCAGGCCTTCATCGTCAAACGCCCGTGCACCGGGAAGTGTGTCATTCAAAGGATCGTTATACACGGAAACCAGATCGCTGAATATTTTTTCGCCCGTCCTGTCAGCAAGAGGCGAAATGTTCTGATGAATGCTTAAGCCGCTTGTCGCGGTCTGGAGTCTCCACATGAGGACATACACTGTCTCCGGCAGGAAGATGACCTTCAGCGGTTTGCTGACCGGGATGACTTCCCTGGCAGACTTCGTGTAAGTTTCGGAAAGAAAATTCAGATATTCTTCCGGAAGCGTTTGAAATGTCTTTGCCCGAAAGGTGCGGTAAAGCGACGCCGAGGTATAGGGGTACAGAAGTCCTGGCTGGAAACCATATGCAGATGTTTGCAGTGAAAGGTCCGTTCCGGAACTGTTTATGATCCGCATGCTGCCGACAGAACGGTGAGCGGACACGTTAATCTGTGCGGTCGTTTTCTGTGAGAACAGATCACAGACCCGTGCGCATTCTTCTACCATTGCCTCATTCCGGAGGTTTCCGATCGAGGGATCATAGGTTTCAAGGGACGACAAGCCGGTTGTGAAAGGAAATTCAAATGCTCCTTCAACTCCTCCCTTCAGGGATTCAAGGGCATTCCGGATGAGTTCCTCCCTGCTTCTCAGGTTCCTTGTGTATGCGAACCCCTGAACTCCGTTCTTCAGTATTCTCAGGCTGATCCCTGACTGCATCCGGCTCTCTATATCTTTTAACCGTGCATCCTCAAACGAGACGCCGTCAGCCTGCATATCAGCAGCATAGACTTCAGCGGCATTACTTTCTCTGATCGCCATATCGAGCAGCTTTTCCATCAGGCCCCTCCCACTACCACATCCCTGATCAGGATATGAGGCGCTCCGTGGCATGAGCGAATATTCAACTGCCCTTTGCCGCAGCCGCCTGTCTTGCTGAGGACAAGGTCATCGCCGACGGCGGTGATATTCTTCAGGGTATGATAAAGGTTGCCGGAGATATTGATATCACGTATCATTTCTCCTCTTTTACCGTCTTTCACAATGTAGCCATATTGCGCTCCGAAGGTAAAACTCTCTCCGCTCGTCTGGCCGCCCTTTGCATCAAGGATATACAGACCGTCGCCAAGCATCTCAAGGAGCTCTTCAAGGGTGTTTCTTCCGGGCTCTATAAAGATATTCCCCATTCTCACGATAGGGGCATACCGGTAGTCCTCTGCAACACAATGGCCTGTCAGGCTTTCGCCGAATGACGCCGCAGTCCTTCTCGAATGGAGCCGTCCGGCGAGCACGCCGTGGTCCATAAGCACGATACGCCTCGCTGCCACCCCTTCATCATCATAGCGGTAAAAACCCAGCTGGCCGGGAACCAGGGGGTCATCGACAATACTGACGCTCTCACTGCCAAGTTTTGCGCCAAGCTGCATCTTCTCGCGCATGAGCGGAGAATCTTCTATGAGATCAGCTTCGGAAAAATGGCCGAATGCCTCGTGGGTGAAGACACCGGCCAGGTCCTGGTTGAGTACCACCTTGTATGTTCCTCCTGCCACCGGACCTGCCTTGAGAAGATCGAGGGCTATTCGCTTCCTCTGTTCGAATTCTTCCTCCTGACCCCTCAATGAGCCAAACCCGTCGCTTCCCCCGAGGGCAACCCGGACATTCTGGGTGAGTGTTCCGTCTCTGCTTGTGATCAGGCCGTTTATCGAGGTTGTGACGAGATCTTCCCTTATCTCCGTCCCCTCGGAACTCGCGAAGTATTTCTCACGGCTCACTTCGCTGTACTGGATATTCGTTGTTGCAATCTTGTCATGGTTCAGCGATAGTTCATTGTAATTCCGCGTCAATGCAAGTTTTTCATCGACCAAGACCTTCCTTGGGTCTTCATGGAGATCAGGAAGAAAAATATCTTTGACAATTTCAGTCCGGGCCAACTGCACAGGTCTTCTCACATGAAGGGCCACCAGTGCCGCATTCTCTGTCGCAGTACGGACGGCTTTTTCGGCATCGTCAGGGCGGGTAAAGGCTACCGAAGAGAAGCCGCCGTTTTTCATAGTCCTTATTACATACCCGTCCGTGACATTCGTGCCGACGTGGAAGAGTTCCCTGCCATGGAACACAATCCTCGTATCGCTCATGATCTCGTACCGTATATCTGCATAGTCGGCCGGCATACGGGAAAGAATCTTTCTTAATGTTCCAAACATTTTTTCCTTCTTTATCGGCATCTCTGTCATGACGGATGCGTTTACCGTTCATCAGCGCACTTTACCAGTCTTATCGGACGAAAGTTCTGCAGGGGAAAGGGGAATATTCAGGTCCGGATCATTCTGCCGGTGAATTGTTTATATTCTTCCGGGCGAATGCTCGTCCCAGAACTTTTCGAGAAAAACAATCTTTGCATCTTTTAACCGGGTATAATCCATTTTCAGGCGTTCGTTCGCAATATATATGTTCCGTTCTGTTTTGGTGGTTGACTCGCCCTCAATCCCTGATACATAGAATTTTGTAATTTCATTCACATTCCCTTCGATCACGAAAAAATAATCAGCCGAGAGAATATACATATCTATTTCATCTTCGGATTCTCCCGCGGTATGCGGAGAAAATTTCCGGGCGAAAACCCGTTTGTTCAGGGTGACTGTAAGATCGACCTTTTCTCCTTTTCTTGCAAGAGATATAAAATCTTCGAGTCTGCTCAACGCTTGATGTTCCACCATAGAACTACTCCTTTTCTCTCATTTCGCGTGGGGTGAGAGTATTGATTCGATTTTACTTAAAAACAACTATACTGCGCCTGCGGATATTTTTTCAAGCGTACCAGGCCAAATTATTCGTAAACTATGTTGCCTATGACAGGACATAGTATTTTCGCTCATTCTCGGTCTTCGACCTCCGAGGTATTTTGCCTCTTTATTTATCAAAATACATACTGTATGAATATCGGCAAAATAAATCCGCTCAAACACTATGTCCTGTCAGTATTCGATAGAATTTCTGAATTATGTGAAATAGGCCTTATACCCGGGATATCCGCTCTTATTCATATCGATCATGGTGGATGCAGTATTTTTGCGGATTTATCCCGATTCTTATCGGGAGACGAGAATGAGCAAAAATACTGCATCCGCCATGATCATCGAAAAACTTATGAATTATTAACAGTCTCATAATAATAAATACATAAATGATCCCCCTCACCCTTGCCCTTGCCCTCTCCCTCCGGGGGAGAGGGGATTATAGTTAGTTCCTCCCCCTTGAGGGGGGAGGGTTGGGAGAGGGTGAAATATAAATACTATTTTGAGATCGTTAATAATCCGGGTTAGAGTGAAGGAGGATGTTTTTTCATCGCTTCGTCAAGCTTTGCGTCCCTTCCGTAGATGTCGTCACGAAAATGGAGCAGGCCGTCCTCATCGACCCATGCGGTCAGATAAAGGATATGGACCGTCACCGGTTCGGGGAGCCTGACCTCTTTCTTCTCCCCTTTTTTGATTTCCGAAACGATCCGCTCACGCGTCCATTTCGGGTCCTTTTTCATGACATATTCTGCAAGGTCAAGAGGTTTTTCAAGCCTGATACATCCGTGGCTGAAGCTGCGTACACTCCGCGCAAACAATCTCTTGCTCGGGGTATCGTGGAGATATACTCCGAAACGGTTCGGGAACATGAACTTTATTGTGCCGAGCGGGTTCCTTGGTCCGGGGTCCTGCCTGAAACGGTATCTGAACGTCTCCCCGTTCATATCGGCCCACTGTATCGTCGCAGGATCTATTTTCTCTTCTTCCCCGCCCCATCCCCTGAGGACCTTCATGTTCTCTCTCGCCAGATAGTCCGGGTTTTTCTGTATCTTCGGGATGACCTCTTCAAGCGCGATGCTCTTTGGCACATTCCATTCCGGATTCAGGACAAGATACCTCATCGTCTCACTAAAAACAGGCGTATGCCAGAACGGCTTGCCTACAACAACTTTCATGCGCAGCATATTCCTGTTCGCCTCCACTACGTCAAGAGTATAGTCGGCGATATTGACCTTGATGTACCGCTGTCCGAGATTTCCCGACAACCACCTGAGGCGCTCCATATTCAGTTCTATCTGTCGGGCGCGCTCCCCTGCGGATACATTCAGTTCTTTCAGC
>JAKLQR010000381.1 GCA_022013235.1 Thermodesulfovibrionales bacterium
GCTTCTCGGTGTTCTCCTCGTGCTCAGAAGATACTCGCTTATCGGAGACGGTCTTGCACATGTGACGTTCGGGAGCGTAGCCCTCGGCTTATTTCTGAGACAGCATCCGCTTTCCGTCGCCATACCGGTCGTAATGGTGAGTTCACTCGGTATCCTGAAGCTGACACAGAAAGCGAAAATATACGGAGACGCGGCCATCGGCATCGTCTCATCGCTCGGTATCGCGCTGGGGGTGCTCATTGCAAGCATATCCGGCGGATTCAACATCGATCTGTTCAGTTTTCTCTTCGGCAACATCCTCTCCATAACCGACATTGAAGTGTACACGTCCATCGGCCTCTCTGTGGTGGTCCTGTTCATGATTATCTTTTTCTATAATGAACATCTGTCCGCCACCTTTGATGAAGAGTTCGCGCGGGTTTCCGGGATCGATACGGAAAGGATAAACACGCTCCTGGTTCTCCTGACAGGAATAACCGTGGTGCTCACCATGAAAGTAGTAGGCATCATGCTTACCTCGTCACTGCTTATACTTCCGGCTGTCACCGCACTCCAGTTTGCACGGGGGTTCAAGGGCACCATGGTGATCTCCGCATGTGTTGCAGTAGTAGCAGTGATTACAGGCATCTCTCTCTCCTTCCTCCTGAATATCCCTACAGGTGCGACGATTGTTCTCATGAACTTCATGTTCTTTGTCTGCGCGTTTTTATATCGGCATATCTCCCAAAAGGGCCTGCACTAATCCGGATTATCTGTATACTGATCGTATTCAATAATTCTTTACGCACAATCTGCGTGAAGAGCAATAAGCTTTTGCTTGAACGCAAATTTCAAAAACTGTTGACTTCGAAACTCCCCTGTGCTAATCTGAATTTAGTTATCTGAGCCACGAAGGCTTGAACAATGACCAGTAGGTCAAAAAGCTTTCGGGGCTTTTTTATTGCCCTGAGAAAGGGGAAGCCGTGGTTCAAAAATACTTCTGATGCCGATAAATACTTCCGTTGCTCCGCAACTTCTTTGGAACAGATTTTTAATGAAAATATTCAGGAGGGAATCGTGAAACAAACAAAGAACAGACCGATGAGTTTTTTATTCTTTTTTGCCATTTGCCTATTCTTTATCCTTACAAATAGAGTTTCAGCCTATGACGTGAACGAGAAATTATCCGTAGAAGGCATGCTGACCGGAATCTATCAGCATGCAGATGTGGACGGAGAAGGCACGGATGATGCCGGAAGGGGAGCTGCGGTAATGGATCTCGGGGTGAATTTTCATCCGACAGACAAAGACGAATTCCAGGTAACACTCAGTTTCGGAGCAGGAAACGGGCTGAATTACCTGGATCTTTTTTCTCTCTCTCCCTATGCCGGCGACCTTGAGGACGACCTCAAGGATATCAACGGAAGGAACAGGGACTACCTGCTCGAAGCCTGGTATAAACATACATTCCTTCTCTCTGATAACGCAACTCTGGGGATGACCGGAGGCATTATCGACTCGACTGCATATATCGATGACAATACCTTTGCCAACTGCGAACGCAGTCAGTTTATGAATGAGGCTTTCGTGAACCATAAGAATGTGAACTTGCCTTCCTATGACCTCGGAGGAGTAATCGAGCTGGATGTTTCAAGTTTTTCGATACGTGCGCTTGCGATGAACTCTAAATTCGATTCGGGTGATGATGAATTCACCAACTATACTTATTACGCAGTCCAGGCAGGATACAAACTCGTTACCGCCATGGGAGAAGGCAACTACAGGGTATACGGATACACGACAAACGACCGCTTTCAGTGTCCGGACGAGGGGGAAAAAGGAAGCCTGCACGGGTTTGGGATATCGGCTGACCAGAAGTTGAGCGAAATCGTGGGCGTCTTTTTGAAAGCCAGCTGGCAGGATGACAAAGCGGTGATTGATCATGACGATGTCTACTCCGGCGGGCTGAACATCAACGGCAGGCTCTGGGGGAGAGAAGACGATGAAATTGGTTTCGGCTATGCATATCTCGACGGAGCATGCAGCTCGGATATCGACCGCACGGTTGCAGCAGAAGCCTATGTGAGAGTGAAAGTCTCTCAATTCAGCGATCTTACGCTTGATCTTCAGTATATTGATGATGATCTGAAAACGGATGTTGACCGTGATGGGTTCATCTACGGAGTAAGGGCGAATGCATATTTCTGAACTTACCAAAGAAAGTATAGAACAACAATCTAGACTGAGGAGGCAAATACTATGCATATGGCAGATGCGTTACTCTCTCCCGCAGTAGGTGGCGCGCTCTGGGCCGGGACGCTCGGGACTATTATTTTATCTGCAAAGAAACTGACGGCAAAGATGGACGATAAACTCATCCCCCTCATGGGGGTTCTCGGGGCGTTCATTTTTGCGGGACAGATGATTAATTTCACCATACCCGGAACAGGGTCAAGCGGGCATATCGGAGGCGGAATGCTCCTCGCAATTCTCCTGGGACCCTATCCCGCATTTCTCGTCATCGCATCCGTTCTCATGATACAGGCCCTTTTCTTCGCCGACGGGGGGCTGCTCGCCCTTGGTGCGAACATCTGGAACCTCGGAATCTATCCCTGTTTCATCGCGTATCCCCTGATTTACCGAACGCTGGTGGGACACAACAAATCACCGAAAATGATAACCTTCGCATCGATTCTGAGTGTGGTCGTCGCTCTGCAGCTTGGAGCCTTGTCTGTCGTTCTTGAAACTAAGCTTTCGGGGATAACCGAACTTCCACTCAGTACATTCCTCGCGCTTATGCAGCCGATACATCTGGCCATTGGCCTGATCGAAGGGTTTGTCACTGCAGGTATCGTCATTTATGTCCATTCTCTCAGACCTGATATCGTGGAAGACCTTGAGGGCGTGAAATCCGTTGCCGCGGGAGGATCGATAAAGAAGGTGCTCATTGTTATGGCAATACTCGCAGTGATCACCGGCGGCGCATTTTCGTGGTTTGCCTCAACGCATCCGGACGGGCTTGAATGGTCGATTGAAAAAATATACGGGAAACCCGAGGTGCCGGTACAAGAGAATCCGGTAAGAGAAAATCTCTCAAAACTGCAGGAGAAGACAGCCATTCTCCCTGACTATGCCCTGCCACCCAAGGAGGGTGAAGAGCATACAGAAAACCCTTCTTCTCCCTGGCCGGCAGTTGACCCGGGTACATCGCTCTCAGGTATTATAGGAGGGTTGATGGTTCTCGCATTGATAATACTTTTCGGATTCGGGATTAAATTTATGAACAGAAACAAAGCAAAGATGTGAAATTCGAATCGGAGTTTTTCAACATAGGGTATCTCGATACCCTTTCATACAGGGATACCTTTGTTCACAGACTTGATCCGAGGATAAAGATAACGGTATCGTTCATCTTTATCCTGTTTGTGGTCTCCTTCCCTAAATATGAACTCTCAGCGCTCATTCCGTTTTTGCTCTATCCGGTGTTTCTTCTCACCGTGGGGAATATTCCTTTCAACGCCATTGCGAAGAAGATCCTCTTTGTATCACCCTTCGCCGTATTCATCGGAATGTTCAATCCCCTGCTCGATACCAATGTCCTCCTCGCACCCTTCGGTATACCGGTTACCGGAGGGTGGGTGTCATTCCTCTCGATTCTTGTGAAATTCATCCTCACGGTAAGTACGGCCCTCCTGCTTATTGCAATCACCTCGTTCCCGGGAATATGTGAAGCGCTCGAACGTCTGAAATTGCCGAAAGTTTTTGTCCTGCAACTGCTTTTCCTGTACCGGTATCTTTTTGTGCTCCTTGATGTCGCGTTGAGAATGCTGAGGGCACGAGAGGCGCGGTCATTCGGAAAAAAAGGAAAAGAGATAAAGACGTTTATAAAGCTCATCTCGGTCCTCCTTGTGAGGAGTGTTGAACGGGCCGAGAGGATTTATCAGGCTATGCTCTCCAGGGGATTCAAGGGGGAAATACGGGTACTGAAACGTCATACACTGAGGGTTTCTGATCTGCTTTTTGGAATAGTCGCCGTCGCCCTCTTTTATTTTTTCAGGAAAGTCGATGTGGTAAATTTCCTCGGTGAAACAGTCAGCGGGTATCTCAGATGAGCCACCATATTGTAGATCTGACTGATGTCCGGTTTAATTATCCGGATGGAACAGAAGCCCTGAAGGGAATTTCGTTCAGGACCCTCCACGGGGAGTCAGTCGGGATTGCGGGCGCGAATGGAATGGGAAAAACAACCCTTCTCCTGAACCTGAGCGGCCAGCTCATTCCCACAAAGGGTGAAATATCGGTCGGTGAGGTGACGCTCAGCAAACAGACGAAGCAGGAAATCAGGAAAAAAGTCGGGGTCGTTTTTCAGAGGACTGACGACCAGCTTTTTATGCCCACTGTCTATGAAGATGTTGCGTTTGGTCCTATCAATCTCGGATTGTCGGAAGAGAAAGTGAAGGAAAGGGTAAGGACAGCGCTTGAGATGGTGAATTGTCTCCATCTTATAAACAGACCCCCGCACAGGCTCTCTGAGGGGCAGAAGAGGTCGGTTGCAATCGCAACAGTCATGGCGATGGATCCCGATATACTTATTATGGATGAACCGGCATCGAACCTCGATCCGAAATCGAGAAGACAGCTTATCAATCTCCTCAGGGGATTCAAGCATACGAAGATTATTGCATCCCATGACCTTGACCTGATTCTGAATGTATGTGAACGGTGCATTATCATTAAGGACGGACAGGTGGCAGCCGACGGTCCTGCCGAGGAAATACTCTCAAATGAGAACCTGCTCGAAGACAACAGCCTCGAATTGCCATTGTCAAGGCAATACACACGAACGTAAAGCGATTATCCCAGTTTTTTTACAAATATTGCCTTTGCGATTTCAGGGTCGAGGGCGATGGTTGTTTCATCGATCTGGATAACAAATGAAGGGGTTTTCTGCAGGAGCCTGATCACGCTCCCTGCGGTGATTCCCAACGAATTCAGTTTGCTGAGTCTCGACGGATCGGTCTGTACGATAAAGGTGATCCTGCCTTTTGAGCCTACTTCAAAAGCGGGAAGTTTTGTGACCAGGGGTTCGATTTCTACCTTATATTTCTTGCAGCATTCTCCTCTCGGTATGGCTTTGCCGTGAGGACATGTCTGCGGGTGACCGAGAAAGGTGCAGACGCTGTCGGTGAGTTCCTCACTGAGGATATGTTCCATCTTGCAGGCATCTACAATAACAGTATCTTCCCGCAGTTCGAAGACATCCGTGAAAAGCCTTTCAGCAAGGCGGAGGCGCCTTATTAATGCTTTCGCCTGAACGCGGCCTTTTTCAGAGAACTGGATAGAATCACCGGTAACAACTACAAGGCCTTCTCTCTTGAGAACAGCAATGACCGCATCGATTTCATCGTCTTCAGAACTCATCCTGAAGCGGTTCAGATCTTTATGACCTTCTTCATTGAGAACCCAGAGGAGTTCTAACGCTTCATCAATTCTTTCTTTGTCCATAAAGGATCACAATGGGAGCTGCACCGACATTACCTTGCAAAAGCTCCTCCGGTGGATTGGACAGGGGCCGAACTCCTGCAGCTTCTGCATGTGTTCTCTTGTCGAGTAGCCCTTGTGTTTGCTGAAATTGTACTGGGGATACAGTTCGTGGTACTCGGTCATAATTTTGTCCCTTACGCACTTGGCGATAATAGAGGCGGCTGCAACAGAAGCGCTCACGCTTTCTCCTTTGACCGGAGTGAGCTGGCGGATGGAAACCGAGGGGAGTGACACCGCGTCAATGATAAGGAGGTCGGGTTGCAGCGAGAGATTTTCGACAGCAAGCTTCATCGCGTATCTTGTTGCCCTCAGAATGTTCAGCCTGTCAATATCGGCATGGTCGACAATGCCGATGCCCATATCGACAGCTGTATTTTTTATCTCCGAGAAGAGCGACTCCCTTTCCTTTGCAGGAACCTTCTTGGAGTCCCGGAGACCGTCTATTCTGGTCCCTGTTTTCAAGACAACCGCTGCGGCAACGACAGGGCCAGCAAGTGGTCCTCTTCCTGCTTCATCGATACCAGCAATCAGAGGGAACCCCTTTTTCCGGAGGGATTCGTCATGCTGATAAATATCCATAAGGGGTTATTCGGATTGTGTTCTCTTTTGTTCGAATACCCTTTCTTTTTCTTTTACCTTTGCAGCCTTGCCTTTCTTTCCCCTCAGATAATAGAGTTTGGCCCTTCTTACGTCGCCCCTCTTCAGGACATCGATTTTATGAATAGAGGGAGAGAAGAGGGGGAAAATCCTTTCGACACCAATGCCAAACGATATCTTCCGGACAGTGAACGTCTCGCGGGTGCTTCCGCCCCGTCTTGCAATCACAACGCCGTCGAAGGGCTGGATTCTTTCCTTGTCTCCCTCGATGACTTTCACTGAAACTCTGACTGTATCTCCGACGTTGAATTCCGTCATGTCTTTCCTGTATGCTTCCTCAACAGCCATTACAAGGTTCATGGTGTTTCCTCCTTTATCTCTTGTGTCAATCTCTTGTCTTCATCGCTGAGCGTTCTTTTTTCAAGGAGATCCGGTCTCCTCTCCAGCGTCCTACGAAGCGCCTCTTTCCTTCTCCATTTCAGGATGTCCTTATGGTTCCCGGAAAGCAGGACCTCCGGTACGCTGAAACCCCTGAAATGCTCAGGTCTTGTATAGTGGGGATAATCGAGCATACCCCATGTAAACGATTCTACCTCGGCAGAGTGTTCGTCTCCGAGCGCACCCGGCAAAAGCCTGGTGATGGCATCTATTATAACCAAAGCAGGCAGTTCGCCGCCAGTAAGAACGTAATCACCGATCGAGAGTTCCTCGTCAACCAGCGCCGTCTTCACGCGCTCATCGATGGCTTCATATCTGCCGCAGAGAAATACGAGACGCCTCGTCTCCTGTGCCATCTCCTCTGCGAGGCCCTGCTCAAACCTTCTCCCCGCAGGGCTCAACATAATGACTCTTCTCGCGGAATCGTCAGAACAGATCGTTTCGATGGCAGTAAAAAACGGCTCAGGTTTCATTACCATTCCTGAACCGCCTCCATAAGGGGAATCATCAACCGTTCTGTGCCTGTCCGTGGTAAAATCCCGGAGGTTATGGATCCCGATCTCGATGATCCCTTTCGCGATCGCTCTCTTCATAATACTTTCACTGAGATACGCATGGAAAATATCAGGAAAAATTGTAATTATGTCGTATCTCATTGCCGGGTTCCGGGCCCGTAGCCTGACAGCAGCTCAGGGCTTATGGAGAAAATATAAAGGGGTAAAAGAATTTTTTGTCTTGTTTCTCTTTTACCCCTTTTTCTTCCTGAATCTAAGTTGTCCGGGGATGTGGATGCACAGAGAACAGATACGTGGGTATCCCCGCTAAAAAGTACATGATGAATGGTTATTCAAGGATTTCAAGCACACAACGTTTGCCGATTTTGGTTCCTGATGCACTGAGAATCGTCCTCATTGCGCGTGCAGTCTTTCCCTGTTTTCCGATGACCTTTCCAAGATCGCTTGGTGCTACCCTGAGTTCAAATACAGTGGTTTTTTCGCCCTCTACCTCAGCAACATTCACCTCTTCAGGCTTGTCTACCAGAGCCTTCGCCATCTTCTCTACCAAGTCTTTCATCGTTCCACCTCCATGCGTGTTCCGGCTGCCTATAGGCTAGCCCTTTGCATTAGCTTTTTAACAATCTCAGTAGGTTGTGCTCCACGCTGCAACCAAAATTTGGCCTTTTCCAGGTCGAGGATTATCTCAGAGGGCTCCTTCAGGGGATTATATGTCCCCAGTATCTCGATAAAGGGGCCGTCCCTTCGCGCCCTGGAATCAGCCACCACTACTCTGTAGAAAGGTCGTTTATGTGCTCCCAACCGGGTTAGTCTGATTTTAACCAATTCATCACCTCCTTAGAGACTAAAATTCTACTATATTTCTCTATAGAAAGTAAACCCTTGGGAATGGTATACACAGCGCCGATCCCCTTATGCAAGAAAGGAAGGTTCCTGCCCGGACGGTTATCGTATTTATCGACAAGGTATCTATTCCGGAGGATGTTTGATTTTTCGCGAGTTTTTCCGGTATTATCACACACATGGATATTAAAAAGTTGCTCGAAGAATCAAACCGTTACCTCATGAATACTTACAGCAGATACCCTCTTGCGCTCCGGAAAGGAAGGGGGATAAGGGTATGGAGTTCCGACGGCAAGGAATATCTCGATTTTGTAGGCGGAGTCGCGGTAAATATCCTTGGCCATTGCCATCCCAAGGTTGTCGTGGCGCTGCAGAAGCAGGCGCAGCGGCTGATTCACGTCTCGAATTATTTCCATATCGAGCCGCAGATCAAGCTCGCGAAACTTCTTGTTGAACATTCCTTTGCGGACAGGGTCTTCTTCTGTAACTCCGGCGCAGAGGCGATTGAGGCTGCGATAAAACTCACCCGCAAGTTTGCAAAAGAAAAGATGAACCCTGAACGGTTTGAGATTCTTACTGCGCTGAACTCATTCCATGGAAGGACACTTGCGGCAGTAACGGCAACCGCACAGGAAAAGTTCCATAAGGGGTTTGAACCCCTGGTGCCGGGATTCAGATATGTTCCCTTCAATAATATCGATGCACTGAAAGGTGCAGTGACACGGGAGACCTGCGCGGTGATGCTTGAGCCGATTCAGGGAGAGGGCGGTGTCAATATCCCGGATGAAAATTATCTGAAAGCTGTCAGGGAGCTCTGCGATGAAAACAATCTGCTTCTGATTTTCGATGAAGTTCAGACCGGCATGGGAAGAACCGGGAAACTTTTTGCATATGAGCACTACGGCATAACTCCGGACATCATGACTGTAGCAAAAGGTCTTGGCGGGGGCGTCCCGATCGGAGCGATGCTTGCAACAGAGAAAGTCGCTGAATCGTTTCAGCCGGGCAATCACGCGTCAACTTTCGGCGGGAACCCGCTTGTCTGCGCTGCGGGAGTCGCAACGCTCGATACCATCCTTGAGGACGGTTACCTCCTTGACCATTGCAACAGGATGAGCAGCTATTTTATCGAGAAGCTGGGACACCTTCATGCGGCATTCCCGAACCTTATTCAGGAAGTAAGAGGGAAAGGTCTCCTGATAGGTATGGAACTGACCAGGGAAGGCGGACCGGTTGTGACCGCATGCATGGAAAAAGGGATGCTTATCAATTGTACCGCGGTGAATGTCCTGCGTTTTCTTCCGCCTTTGACTGTTCAGCAGAAGGACATCGACAAGCTGATAGAAGTCCTCAATAGAATATTTATGAAAATATGGTAATGGTGCGTGAGACTCTTTAAATACTGCATCCTCTATAAATTTCATGAAAATATCATGGTAGAGGAGAGATGACGACAAAAAGAGATTTTCTAACGCTCAGGGATATAACGCCACAGGAGCTGCAGATGCTCCTGCAGCGTGCACAGGATCTGAAAAAGGGAAAGGATGCAACCAGATGCCCGTTAATCGGAAAGAGCATCGGGCTGTTATTTGAAAAAGCATCAACAAGAACACGGGTGTCGCTGGAAGTAGGCATGTATCAGCTCGGAGCGCAGACTATCTATATGAATCCCAAGGAGATACAGATGGGCAGAGGCGAGACGATCCATGATACGGCAAAGGTTCTGTCCCGGTACCTTGATGCGGTAGTTATCAGAACATTCAGCCACGATACCCTTAAAGAATTCGCCTCCCATGCCGCAATTCCTGTGGTGAACGGGCTGAGCGACCTTCATCATCCATGTCAGGCGCTCGGCGACCTGCAGACGATAATCGAGAGGAAGGAAAAGCTGAAGGGCCTCCGTCTTGCCTATGTCGGTGACGGCAATAATGTGGCAAACTCTCTTATCGAGGCAGCTTCCCTTACCGGGATGAACATCTCGCTCGCATGCCCGAAAGGATACGAGCCCGACCCCGGTGTTCTGAAGAAAGCGAAAGAATCTATAGGCGCTGAGATTGCGGTCGTTCGGGACCCTGTGGAGGCTGTCCGGAAAGCGGACGTCGTATATACCGATGTATGGATAAGTATGGGGCAAGAGAACGAGGCGTCAAGAAAGCGAAAGAAATTTGAGAAATATCAGATCAACAGCACGCTCCTCTCGAATGCCCGGAAAGACGCGATTGTGCTCCATTGTCTGCCTGCACACAGGGGAGAAGAAATAACGGACGAGGTTATGGACGGCCCCCGGAGCGCAGTCTTTGATCAGGCGGAGAACCGGCTTCATACCCAGAAGGCGCTTTTAGAGTTCCTTCTCGCATAGCGGGGAATATGTGTTCTCATCTTCTTCTCACCCTCACTTTTTTCCTGCTCACCTCTCTCTCTGCCTTTGCCTTTCACGTCGAACTCTCTCCTGAGGTGATAAGTCCCGGCGACCCTTTTGTGGTGAAAGTAACCGGTGCAGATGACGAGCATGTCCCTACTGCTTCACTGAAAAAGAAGACCTTTCTTTTCAGCAGATACGGTGATGACGGGTTTGTGGGAATAGGAGCGGTTGACGTAACCACAAAGCCCGGTGCGTATTTTCTGACAGTAGAAGTCGGCAAGAAGAAAAGAAAGGTA
>JAKLQR010000382.1 GCA_022013235.1 Thermodesulfovibrionales bacterium
AACAAAGTCTCTCTTCAGGAGATGGGGCTCCCTGTCGGGCCATGGCTGTCCGAATTAAAAAAGGCCGTCAGGGAGGATTTGCCGGGAGAAACAGAATTCGTAATTTCCCGCACGCGGTATACTCTTGAGCAACTGAGGCATATCACCATGATCACAAAGGGGCAGAAAATCTCTTATGTGACCGATGTTTCCCTGGGGGATGAAAACATTCGGAAAATTATCGAATTCGTCCGTTCTTCAGACACTCTCTATTGCGAAGCTTATTTTATGGAGAAAGACAGGGACAGAGCCCTCCAGCGGTTCCACCTCACTGCGCGGGTAACCGGCAGAATTGCACGGGAGGCCGGAGTAAAGAACCTTGTCGCCATGCATTTCTCGCCGAAATACAGAGGAGAGGATGAAACTCCCGAAGAAGAAGCGCGGGAAGAGTTTATGGCTTCACATTCCTGAGAATGAGGACTGCGTTCACTCCCCCGAACCCGAAAGAATTAGAGACTGCATAGTCTATTGTCTTTTCCCTCAACACGGTTACATAATCGAGATCACATTCGGCGTCCTTTTCCTCAAAATTCACTGTTGGCGGGATAACCCCTTCGTTCATGCTCACGAGTGACGCAGCAGTTTCAAAGGCTCCGGATGAAGCAAGCATATGCCCGGTCATCGATTTCAGCGAGGTCACCGGGATAGAATATGCAGCCTTTCCAAACGCAACTTTCAGCGCCCTTGTCTCTGCCCGGTCGCCTATGAGTGTCGCAGTGCCATGCGCATTAATGCACCCGATGTCTTCAGGCCGCAACCCTGCTTCGGTCAGGGCATTCTGTATCGCCCTCGCCTCGCCTTCCGGAGAAGGGACCGTCTGATGGAACGCATCTGCAGTATTGCCGTATCCGACGATTTCGCCATAGATACGGACACCTCTTCTGCGGGCATGGCTATACTCTTCAAGCACCAGTACGCACGCTCCCTCTGAAAGGACAAACCCGTCGCGTGTTTTGTCAAAAGGCCTGCTTGCGGTTGAATCGTTTCTTTCGGATAAGGCGCCTGCCGACCCGTACCCCTCGATACATACGCTGCAGATGGGGGCTTCAGCGCCTCCACAAAAGACGAGGGATTCGATGCCATATTTTACAAACCTGAACGCCTCGCCGATCGCATTTGTTCCCGATGCGCACGCATTCGATATCCCGAGACAGGAACCATGCAGGCCGAGCTTCTGCGCCACATAGGACGATGCCATGCTGATGGTGGTAGCAGGCATGAGATACGGAGATACGTTCCTTTTCCGTTTTCCGCCGGCAGAAGCTCTTTCATGACTGAGGATGACAGCCTGCTCTATGGTGCTTATTCCCCCCCTGCTTGAGCCGAGGACAACCGCTGAGTTCTTCAACTGATGGCTTTCAACCTTTCCGAAAAGTTCAGCGTCCTCTGCTGCCATCACTGCTGCCGCTACCGCATAATGGACGAAAGGATCAAGCCGTCGCACCTCTTTCGGGGAAAGAAACCGGACGGGATCAAACCCCTTAAGCTCGCCCGCAACTTTCCACATTATACGGGACGCATCGAACCTTGTGATAAAGCCGATCCCCGATATGCCTGCTTTTGCGGAGTTCCATGCACTCTGGAAGGTATTTCCGAGCGGACTGACCGCGCCAATGCCTGTCACAACAACACGTTTCATTCCTTAGGTATAATAGCACAGCGTGGCTTAGAACGCCCTTTTGTTGCGCTTCTATAAGTCATATGGTATTATTATCAAAATCTCGAAAAACAAGGAGCGAGAGTGGTAGGGGAAACACTCCGGAAGAGGCGAGAAGAGTTAAACCTGGATCTTAGACAAATATCGGATACCCTGAAAATCAAATATGATTACCTCAGGGCCATCGAGGAAGGAGCTTATGAACGGATACCGGCTGATGTATATGTAAAAGGCTATCTCCGTGAATATGCAAGATCGCTCAATCTGGATCCGGAGACCACTCTCGAAGCCTATGCGCAAGAGGTTGGAAGGTCTCAACCTAATCAGCAGGCGCCTTCACCGGAGCAGCACACTCCCAAAAAAAAATCCAGGATTCTGTATATCCTTTTGCCCCTTATTGTCCTGTTCGCGCTTGTCGTCGTGGTGTGGCAATCCCCCGCCCCGGAGAAACCGAACCCGTCTGAAGTACGAACCCCTGTTGCTGAACCGGTCAAAGAACCCGCAGGACAACCCATGGAAGAACCCCCTGTTCAGGAAACATCGCCTGTAAAGAAAGACCCGTCATTCCACATGCTCGAAATCCATGCGAATGATACTACATGGCTCTTCGTGATGATCGACCAGACCGAAACAAGAGAACTGCTCATGCAACCCGGCGAGACCCTGCAATTACAGGCAAAGAAGGGCTTCTCTCTCAAGATAGGGAACGCTGGTGGAATAAGACTTGTATTCGACGGGAAAGACATCGGACGGCTTGGAGAAAAAGGCGCGGTCATCAATATAGACCTCCCTCATTCAGAGCCATAACGAGCCGGGACATATGTTTTCGCATAAAGAGAAGAGAATCTTCAGGCGTTATAAACATTCATCGGCATTCAGCTTCACCGCAGCAGACCATTCCTACCCGGCAGTTACCACCGATTATTCCCTGAAAGGGATCGGTTTTTCTATCGAGAACGCCCCGCCAGGCCTGTTGGGAACCTCAGTGCACCTCACGATTGATGACCTGAAAATCGACGACGAAGGGAAAATCGTATGGGTTGAAAATATAGACTCCCGAATCAGAGGTGGGATCGAGAGGAAGACCATTTCGGGTTTCCTGAAATATTTCCCGCTTGGCGACATGCTCATCGATATGCACCGGAGCGGGAAGACCGGCCTACTCGATATACGACACGATAAATCTATCATAAAGATTTACCTCTCACACGGTGACATTGCCTCTGCGATATCGAACAGGGAGGAAGACCGGTTTATTGAAGTCCTCCTCAGAACCGGCATGATTACAAACGATCAGTATTATCAGATTCTCCATATGGCAAACAAGACAGAAAAGAGTCATGGCGCCGTGAGTGTTGAATTCGGGTATCTCGGAAAAGGAGACATCCTCTCAGGATTCAGACGCCAGGCAGAGGAGATCGTGACAAGCCTTTTCCTCTGGGAGGACGGCAGATTCGTATTCGTTGAAGGCCTGCAACTCCCGGAAAAATCTGTGCCTCTCAAACTGAGCGCCGTGAACCTTGTCTTCCGGGGGATCAAAAAGATCAGGAACAGAGAATT
>JAKLQR010000383.1 GCA_022013235.1 Thermodesulfovibrionales bacterium
AGTTTCCCCTTCATTGATTTTATTTTCTCTACCTTCTTCTTCCTCAGATAGTCGTCGATAGCGATCTTCACTGCTGATGTTTTGGACCTGCTTTTCGTCTCCTTCATAAGCAAGTCCAGACTCTCTTTCTCAATTGTTACCGTTATGCGCATATTTGCCTCTTTGTTGTGATTATTCTAAGCATCATTAAACCATAATTTTATATGATTTTGTTCTATGATTTCTTTTTCTTAAATTGGATTGCATCAGGAATAATCTTCGCAAGAAAAGACTGGGGCTGAACAACGGGTATCACAAAATGTGGTGAGACGGGTCTACAACTCTTTGAGCAGAACGTCGGGAATTCCTTTGCGCTGAGAAGTCCTCTTCCCGGCATCCGGATGGCCGATAGCGACAACGGCCATAAGCTCCATTTCAGGCGGCAATTCGAGAAGCACCCGCACTTTTTCTGCATTGTTCAGTATCTCTCCCAGCCAGACGGCCCCAAGCCCAAGGGCGTGCGATGCAAGCAGCATGTTCTGAATGCAGGCTCCCATTGCCTGATGGTCTTTGACATCGTTATACATTGCGTTCCTGTCAATAAACACGGCAATACACGCCGGGGCGGACTCAATGATCGTGCGATATTTGGTGAACCCTGCCAGTTTTACACGGGCCTCCCTCTCTCGTACAATGACAAACCGCCACGGCTGGTTATTCAGGCCTGACGGTGCCCATGTGCCGGCTTTGATGATTTCTATCAGCTGCGCTTGTTCAACGGGCCGGTCGGTATATCGCCTTACGCTCCGCCGGGTATAAATTCCTTCAAGCAGATCCATTCTTATTTGCCTCCTGTTGTGCATGGCATACGGCGCCATCGTAGTTCAACAGCATCTCCGTTTTCAGAATCTTCGTGTTTTTAATTTCTATAGAATGTAAGGAGAAGCTGTCAAAATCAAACCCCGCTCCGCTGAGCAGGATTCTCTGTGAAAATGGATAATGCTAAGAAAATAGACCTGACCCTGTTCCTCCTGTTCTGCTATTTATTCCGGACTTCTGAGAATGTCTGATCTTGTTAGCATGCAACCCAATATTAAGCTGAATCTATATTTGGTTGCCCCCGATGACAGACGAGAAAAAGTGATCAACGAAATCAATAGGCCAACCTTTGCAAGACTTAGACCTCCCTTACCCAAGATCTGTAAATTTATTCCCTATTCACAGCTCAAAAAGGAAATCGAAGCAATAGGGGAAAGAATAAAATATATGAAGCCAGAATTCATCGAAGATTTATCTGAAAGTTGTGAACCTGATGAAGTTTAGTGCCTCATAGAATTGCATATCAATGACATTAAGCGCAAAGAATATTTTTAAGTTGATAAATTATATTTTCTTGATTAAAATCCTGGCATGATTATTAGCGAGAAGGAAAGAAAAATTTTAATAAATGCCCCTGATGGTCAGCGAGCAAGTCAGGAAATTATTGAGTTGCACAGTCTTCAAGACTTTCACTTTGAAGGGTCCTCTCAATTAAAAATACAGGATAGCTATTTAGATAGTAAGGATTTTATTCTGGCTAAAAGAAATAACTATATAAGGTTAAGAGGGAAAAAAACGGGTCGTTTAATAACGATCAGACTAATTAAAGATGGTATTATTGATGAAATTACTCACCCTTTGAACGATGAAGGGTTAGGGATTGCTCTGAATGTTTTGGCAGAGAATTATGAAGAGCTAAAAACCCCACAATTAACTCTGCCCAATTTTTTGGAAATATTCCAAAGCATAGGATTAAACGAAGTTCTAAGGGTAACGCTTGATAGAATAGAAAGAGATATTTTTCTTGAAGATTTAAAAATTGGTAAGATGAAAATTGACGTTTATCAATATATTTTTCCTAATACCTTTGGACCATTTTTTGAACTGGAGCTAAATTCGTATAAAAAGGCCTTCCATAAACATGTGGATGACCTTATTGAACTGATCTTAAAAAAGATGGAAGGAATTGTAGAATTATCTGAACTCAGTAAATATTCAAGAGGGATAAATATAACATATGGATTTAACTATAAGTAGGCTTTTATTGCAATTCATTGATACTATTGAATATAAAAAAATCGTTGAGGACAAGCTTACCTGGCCCCTTTTTAAATCTGTTTTTAATATCCCCGAACTCGGTGAGAAGGGGTATTCAAAAAACTTGCGATGGATGGAAAGAATAAATGAGTTACGGAGAATACCCGCTCATCCTACAGAGAGCCGTCATTACAAGGTCGAGGACTTTGAGTACATCGATTATATTTATGAGCAATTCATTCAAAGACTCCAAAGCATATAACAAATGCAATGCCTAAAGGTAAGATCACAGCCTCAACTTACAATTAAGCCATTTTTAAAATGGGCTGGGGGTAAGCGATGGCTAGTATCTAAACATGATGCAATTTTTCCTAAAGAATACAAAAGGTACTTTGAACCTTTTCTCGGAAGTGGTGCTATCTTTTTCAGCTTAGCACCTTCCCGTGCTTACCTTAGTGATGTGAATGCCAATCTCATTGAGGTATATACGGCAGTACGGGATGATTGGCGAGCGGTATGGAATAGACTTCTGTGGCATAGCCGACACCACAACAAAGAGCACTATTATGGTACTCGCGCCAGTAAACCAGGAACCGCTGCCTCACGTGCTGCCAAGTTTATATATCTGAATAGGACTTGCTTCAATGGGTTATACCGAGTGAATAGAAAAGGCATTTTTAATGTGCCAAAGGGCACTAAAAATAGCGTCATATTTCCTGATGACAGTTTTGAAAAAATAGCGAATTTATTGCGATCAGCTCAAATAGTTTGTAGCGACTTTGAAGAATCTATCGATAAAACCGGTATAGGTGATTTCATTTATATAGACCCTCCATATACGGTCAAACATAATATGAATAATTTTATCAAGTACAATGAACTGCTTTTTAGTTGGGAAGATCAGGAGCGGCTCGCAACTGCGGCAACTAAAGCGTCCAAGAGAGGAGCTCTGGTTTTGATATCAAATGCAGACTCAAAATACATCAAGAGGCTCTATAGTAATGATGAATGGAATCACATTGTACTAAGTCGTCACAGCATAATAGCATCAGCAGCTTGCAAGCGCCAGACAACTACTGAGTTGGCCATTGCAAATTACAATTTGTGTAAAAGCCAGCAAAACACAGCTTTGTTTCAATAGTTGATACAGAAAGTTTTACAGAAAGTTTTACGGGGTCAAATCTTCATTATTCACAATATTCATTTCTGAAAGAAATATGCAGAATTGACAAGTTACACAAAATCGATTGCTTCTGTGAGGAATTCGTATTTCAAGCGACGCCCTGCTATTTCTGGTAGCTTTTTACTTCTCCTGGCATAAACTTGAAGCTGCTCAACATAATCCACTCTCATCCCATCATCACAAAGAACATTACAATAGTCCCAGTGTTTTTGGACAATCTGTGCTGGGCTCATCTTCTCATTTAGATTTCTTAAGAGAATCTATCAAATGTTTTATTCGCTGCAAAAAAAGCTCTGCTGATTCAAGCGCTTCTTTTGCTTCTTCATCAGAAGAATAAAAACTCAAATCATACTGATCATTATGTCTGATTTCTCTGTGATGGTCCAACAACTCAACCCATTTTTTCTCAAGCTTCTTTTTATTTACATAGTGCTCTTCCAGATATCGTGCAACGCATGCGTGGCTTTTCTCCCTGTATCCATCAATGAATAGAATCGCCCTTGCAGAGTGGAACATGGCAAGATATGAAGAAAGGACTGACGAATCATACGCCTCGCCTTGAAATGACTTTTCAGCTTCCTTAAGCCAGCTTTCTGCTTTATTTATTGACCGCGTTGCATTGTCTATTGAGGCCGGTATCTTCCTCAATAGTCCTTTCTCTATGCAGTTCTTAAACCGAAGCTGCATCCTTGTCACCATATAAAATTATTGACCCGAAGGATAGTGAGTGATAAAACATTATGTCTTCTTTCCTGAGTTTCTGTATTTTTTTATCATTCAAAAAGAATAGTTTTGCATTCTTTATTTTCTTATTTATTTCAGATGTAAAAGAGGCAATTTTAGATTCTTTAACATCCCTGACCCTCACCCATAAATCCACATCCGAATCCTCTGTGTTTTCGCCTCTGGCACAACTCCCGTACAACCCGACCGCGGTAACAAAGGGATATTTACCGAATATTCGTGTATCTATTCTTCTTACGTTAAGCAGTATCTTGACTGCTTTCACAGAGGCGTTATCAGCTACAACTAATTTGCCTTTCCTCTTTTTTAGTATCTGTTCCTTAAGAAGAATCTGGAAATACTTGGAAATCAACCCTTTGCTTAAACCGAGTTGAGAGGCAATATTATTCACGCTGACGCTGTCCGTCCTGAAAATGACAGCCTCTAATATTTTTATCCGCTGACTTGTTGAAAATAAGCTTTCCATGTCTCCAGGGCGTGAACAAATAGTTCACAATTCATAAACTAACTGTTCATATATTATGAACTGCCACGCTATTTGTCAATATGAATATGAGGCTTGTATAAAATTACAAAGGACGTTACAGTAGTTCCAGGGAAATTATGGGTGGGGTCAGCCATTGAATCGTGACGGATTCATCCTGAATATAGAAAAAGACTTTCTGTGGAGCATTGCCCGAAAACTTCAGGAAACTCCCGATTTATTTTATGGTTGACGATAGGAGAAAACCTTTCTTGAGGTGAAGATGTCTGATGCCGGGTCAACATAGCGCCACACCATGCTTACGTCCCTTCCTCGAATGGTTATCAACGCATAACCGAGGAGATACTGATTGTTGTCCCAGTCAACAGGTTGGACGCGATCCTTTTCGTAATACTCACCGTTCCAGGCCGTAGTCTCCGCTTCGGCCCCTCCCGAGCCTGAGATAACCTGGTAGAGGGAATCGAGTCCGTCTTGCGTCGAAGCGAGACCCACCGCGTAAGCATGAGAATGGCCGGTAAAATAGAGATGCCCCCCGGCCCTGCCGAGAAGGCTCCAGAACGCCTCACGATTCTCCATGTCTTCGGACCGTGTCCAGCCCCACTGCGTCATGAACTGAGGCATGTGGCCGAAAACAACGACATGGGGCTGCAGCGAAACATCACGCTCGGCCAGGCGGTCCTCTATCCAGTCAATGCTATTGCCTCGATAGTAGGCGGGGAAGGAGGGACCGAACTGGTTCTGGTCCAGACCTATAAAAAGGGCATTGCGATGGACAAAACTGAATTCCCTTCCGGGCATCGCCGGGTTGTCCGTTCTGCCAGACGGGAAGGTAGGGACCATCGCCTGTTCCCATGCGGAAGTACAACTGTCGGCGCTGTCGCACCAGTATTCATGATTGCCTGGCACCGCGTAAACCTCTATTTTGTTCGCGTAGACCGGCGACATGGCTTGCAGCCATGCCTCGTACTGGGATATCAGGCCGGTGGTGTCCTCGCCCCTGCCATCTATCAGGTCACCTCCAACAAGCACGAGGGAAACACCCTGAATGACCATGTCATTGGCCATGCTATGAACGGCATCGAGGTTCGTATACTGAACAGCGCTGGTTTTCTTGTCCCATTTGTTGTCGCTCATGTAGGCGAATTTCCATTCCGTGGGAGCCGATGACGAACCGCAGGATGCGAAAATGGTAAGACTGATCAGGAGTAATATGATCAGGAGATAATGCGTTGTTCCCCTCTCCCTCAAGATGCCTTCTGTAAAAAACACGCGTTTTTCCCCCGCCTGCGGTACCTTAGTCATCCGCTTTAAGATATTATGCAGAGAATGTTCTTTGCTGTCAGCGGCTATCTCAAGAAAAGGTTTGAAGAACAATTGGAAATCGGATGCTGCCATTTGTTGGTTCCTTTAAAAAGACTTCACCTGTTTGAATTAAAATCTACACCGTTTTGATGAACTCTGTCAATGAAAGCTTATACCTTACTATAGGAAAAAACAAAAAGGGGATGGTGTAAAAAGGCAATATTCCTGCTGTTGCCGACAGTTCAAACAGAAAACGACATTGAACC
>JAKLQR010000384.1 GCA_022013235.1 Thermodesulfovibrionales bacterium
AAAGAGCACGGAAAGCCCGATCTCTTTTGCGAGATGAAGGAACTCGGCAGCCTGGTTTTTGCCGAGAATCGCAGCGATCAGCAGGACCGCATCTGCACTATTTGCTCTCGCCTCATAAATCTGATATTCATCGAAGATAAAATCTTTTCTCAGGACAGGTTTTGTAAGGAATTTTTTTACGTCAGGAATAAACGTAAGGCTCCCGGAGAAGAAATCCTCTTCGGTGAGCACCGAAACAGCATGGACATTCTTTTCCTGATACACGCGGGCGATCGCACGATGATCAAAGTTCTGTCTGATAATCCCCTTTGAGGGGGAGGCTTTTTTTATCTCGGCAATCAGTTTGATTTTTTCGTCCGGGGATCTTCTTATTGCTGCCCTGAAATCCCTTGGTTTTTCAATATCGCTGATTACGGATTTAAGTTCTTTCAGCGGAGTCAGCGATATTGCCGATACAAGCCTCTCTTTCTTCTTGGCAACTATTGTATCCAGGATTGACATGTGAAATTGTAGAAGGAGTGAGAAGGCTTTTGCAAGCAGAGGTCAGGAGTCGCAGAGGCGAAAAAGAGGAAATTCACTCCCTTTGGTGTCCTTCGACAGGCTTCGGCGTGGGCTCAGCCGAACGCTCAGAATGACAGAAACGTTTTCTTAGACTTTTGCAAGATCTCTTTATATAATAATATATAGCTTTTGCTAAATACATCTAATGGAAAATCCGGATAGAACTTTCAAACGCAAAAAACACGGAATAGGATACATTAATACTCCTGGGGGATAGCTATGTTGCATATGACATCTAAATCGCCTGTTCGGCTTTTAGTTATAATATTTTTCTCGGTATTTGTTGTCGAGACATCTATAATGTTTTTCCTGTCCACTCTCCCTCCTGTTCCAACCTGGATGTGGGCTATGTTTGATGCCACCTTGCTCGTCATACTCCTTTCTCCGGCGCTTTACTTTTTTGTACTGCGCCCGTTGATGCAGCATATATCCGAAAGAAAGCTGGCAGAGGAGGCGCTACGGGCAGCCCTCAGGACAGCAGAAGACGAAAGACTCAAATCAAAATCAATTATCGAAAGCATAGGGGAACCGCTTGGTATTATAGATACTGACTTCAGGTTTGTGTATCAAAATAAGCTTCACAGAGATTCTTTTGGAGAGCATTTAGGCGAGATCTGTTACAAGGCAATTAAGAACAGAGACGAGGGATGCGAGGGGTGCCAAATAGCTGAATCTTTCAGGGATGGCAATATCCACTCAAAGGAGAGAACTGTACCGAGAGGAAAAGGGCCGCCGTTATATGTCGTGAATACAGCATCCCCTTTAAGAGATTCAACCGGAAAAATTGTAGCAGGCATTGAGATCATAAGGGACATTACCGAGTGGAGGCTGGCAGAGGAGGCGATTAAACTTGCTCACGCAGAGCTCGACCAGATATTTAATACAGCTGCGGATGGTATGCGACTGATTGATAAAGACTTCAACGTACTTCGGATTAACAATACATTTTCAACACTATCCGGCGTGAGCAGAGAAGAAGCAATCGGGGAAAAATGCCATGAGGTATTTAGTGGACCAATGTGCTTTACCCCCGATTGTCCGCTGACACGGATTCTTGGTGGTGAGAATCGTGTTGAATACGAGGCAGAAAAAGAACGAAAAGATGGAAGCAAAATACCCTGTATTGTGACCGGCACCTCTTTTCGGGGACCCGACGGTCAACTGATCGGCATCATTGAAGATTTCAAGGACATCACCATACATAAACAAGCAGAGGAGGAAGTAAAATCTCTCAAGCAGCAGATGGAGTTCATTTTAGGCGCGACGAAGACGGGACTTGACATTATAGATTCAGAATTTAACATGCGATACATTGATCCGGAGTGGCAAAAGATATACGGTGATCCGACCGGAAGAAAATGTTATGAATACTATATGGAAAGAAGTGAAATGTGTCCTGGCTGTGGTATTCCGAAGGCCCTGGAGACGAAGACTATCACCGTTACAGAAGAGGTCCTGGTTAAGGAAGGGAACAGACCCATACAGGTCACAACCATACCGTTTCAGAATGAGAAAGGGGAGTGGTTAGTTGCAGAGGTGAATGTTGATATCACCGAACGCAAGAAGCTTGAGGAACAGCTCCTTCAGGCACAGAAGATGGAAGCGGTTGGTCAGCTCGCAGGAGGCATAGCCCATGATTTCAACAATATCCTGACAGTGATAATAGGCTTTGGAACCCTTTTGAAAGCGGAGATAAGCAGGGACGATCCTTTGAGAACGAATGTAACGCAGATACTCCATGCCTCAGAGAGGGCTGCCAGCTTAACACAGGCACTCCTTGCCTTCAGCAGAAAGCAGATAATCAATCCGAAGATTGTAAATCTGAATGAAATAATAGCAGCCTTGAAAAAACTTCTGTCCCGGATCATTGGGGAAGATATAGAACTTGCTACATTTCTCGCAGATGAAGCCCTCATGGTAATGGCAGACAGCACTCATATGGAGCAGGTTTTGATGAACCTTACCACAAATGCAAGAGATGCAATGCCTGATGGTGGAAGTTTGACAATCAGGACAGAACTTATGCAATTCGACCATGAATACATAAAAGCGCACGGGTATGGTATACCCGGGCCCTATGCCCTTATATCAGTTGAGGACACAGGTCAGGGGATGGATGTGGAGACGAGGGAAAAGATATTTGAGCCTTTCTTCACAACCAAGGAAATGGGGAAAGGCACAGGCCTCGGGCTGGCAATGGTATACGGGATAATAAAACAGCATGATGGCTATATCAATGTATACAGTGAACCCGGAAAAGGGACTACATTCAAGATATATCTGCCTTTGATTAAGTCAGGTGTTGAAGAGGAAAAGCCGGCAGACCTTTCCGTTGCGGAGAGAGGAACAGAAACAGTCCTTGTGGCAGAGGATGATGTCCAGGTCAGAGATCTCACAAAATGTGTGCTTGAAGGGTCCGGTTATCAGGTGTTGGATGCAGAGGATGGAGAGGATGCGATGCGGATATTTAAAGAGAATAAAGACCGGATTCAGCTTCTCATTCTTGATGTGGTGATGCCGAAGAAGAACGGCAAGGAGGTTTATGATGAGATAAAGAAAATAAGACCTGACATGAAGGCGATCTTCACCAGCGGGTATAATGCAGAGCTTATTCATAAAAAAGGGATATTAGAAAAAGGATTTGGCTTTATAGTAAAACCCTCTTCCCCGCAAGAGCTTTTGAAAAAGGTAAGGGAAGTGTTGGATAACCGGCTATGATTAGAATCTTAAAACAATGAACAAAACAAAAGGGACGGTTCTAATCTTTAGACAGATAAAATCTTGACAACCGCAGGGCAGCGCTGTGACTCCGCTTGCCTCAACCGATTGTACTCTCTTAAAGGGTCAGTGTGAATCTGCTGATCGCGCTGAAAGGTTTATCTGATTAGTTTTTGATCTCTGTCCTTATGGCTTTTCAAATAAAAGCAGCTTATACTTAAAGTTAGGAGTTTATGTTGCTTGAATTCGAGTCAGAATCGAATATTTTAAAGCTTGACAGTGTTGCAGTATCCCTTCACTGCCATCACTATAACTGCGGTCTCGTGAAAGCCCTCGAAGAAATGGAAGGGATCGATGCGCGGTCTATAATTATTCAGGCCGCGCAGGAAGAGTTCCATGATAATTTTGCACGATATATCCTGAATCATCTGAATAGCGTTCCCGCAGAGGAGAAATTGAAGGCAGCTGCAGAATTGTATCGGTTTATGGGATTCGGGCGGATTGACCTTTCAGGGTTAAGCGAATCAGGCGGCAAGGCATATGCCGACTCTTCATATTATGTGACTGGCTGGCTGGCGAAATACGAGCGACGTACAACCCCTGTGTGTCATTTGACCTGCGGTTTTTTGGGTGGAATACTCTCTGCAGTGTATGAAAAGCCGTTTGATGCGTACCGCGTTGAGGAGACTATATGTATGATATCAGGGCAGGAACAATGTGAATTTCTCATCACGGTGAAGGAATAATGGCGATAGACAGCAAAAAGATTATTGAAATAGCTTCAAAATTGCAAATTGAAAGCAACGAGAAGGGCATCATGGCTGCCTTTGGCGTCTACGCCGCAATGAATTACAATGAATTCTACTTTAAGGTCGTGTCTCAGGCTATTCATGCCATGAATACTCATTCAGTACTCACGATCGAAAAAAATTATACGATGCTGTCCTTGAATGCGGCTACCATACCTTTCACGGCATACGGACTTCCATGCACTGGCGGGAATATATTACGCCGATGATTTCCACTCCCGAAGATGAAGTCGCTGCGCTTGTTGCGTTTACGAATATCTTTGGTATCGGATACATCGATATAGAAGAGCTCATCCCGGGAGAGCGGCTGGTGACAGTGGTGAAGAATGCATATGATCCGGGCCGGTATATGGAAAAATACGGTCCGCAGCCCTATGGCAGATGTTATATGTTCAGCGCATGTACTGCTTCTTATATGGACCTTGTCTATAGTGATCCCTATCCGTCCGGCATGGGGATGTTTAAGGCCAGAGAAGTGACCTGCCGATCAACGGGGGGTTCAATCTGCAGGTTTATCGCAGAGCGGTAGATACAGGGCATGAAACGTCACACCCCGGAAGAAATAACGAAGCGTAAGAGCTGGCCGAAGGATATGAGCGCGCCGGCTATCCTGCATTCTTTGCCGGACGCCGTTTTTTTTACCGACCCGCAGATGCGCATACTCTACTTTAATCTGGAAGCTGAAAGGATAACCGGGTTCAAAGAGTACGAAGCATGCGGCATGTACTGCAAGGATGTTCTGAAGACGGGGATATGCGAGACTGAATGTGTTGTGAAAAAAGCCCTGGATGCGGACCAGAATATCTTTAATATTGAGACAACACTCAAAACCGCCACCGGCAGGACCATCCCCACGCTGGTGAGCGCCTCTCTCATCAAGAACACGGAAGGCAGGATTATTGGCTATCTCTATTCATTCAGGGACATAACTTCATTGAAAAAAGTTATGTGGGACCTTGAAACTTCTCATGTAACCCTGAAAGAAAAGAATGTTGAACTTTCCCGTGCGCTTGAAGAACTTACCAGGACCGAAGAATCACTGAGAAAGTCAGAAAATGAGAAGAGGGTCATTCTTGACGCAATGCATGAGAGGATGAGCTACCGGGATAAGGATATGAAAATATTGTGGGCGAACAGGACTTTTGTGGAATATGCATCCTTGCCTGAAGAAGAGATAAAGGGCCGCACCTGTTATGAGGTATTGCATAAAAGGAATGAACCGTGTACGGAATGTCCTTTCCACGAGAATATCCTCAGAGCCGGAAAATCAATTGCGATCGAGAGCGTTGCTCCTAACGGAAAGACCTGGTTTATTCGGGGTCATCCTGTGAAAGATTCCCGGGGGGACATTACAGGCGTAGTGGAGATTAGTACGGATATAACGGATCTGAAAAAAACAGAGGCAGAATTGAGGTCATTAAAGCAGCAGATCGAGTTTGTCCTGGGCGCCACGAAGACGGGCATCGATATTATAGACGCAGAATATAATGTCCGGTATGTCGACCCGGAATGGGCTAAGATTTACGGCGACTTTGCCGGCAGGAAGTGTTATGAATATTTTATGGATCGGGATGAGGCATGTCCGGAATGCGGAATCCTGAAATCTCTGGATTCAAAGACCGCCACAGTTAGTGAGGAAGTCCTCGTGAAGGAAAATAACAGGCCGATACAGGTGATAAGCAAACCCTTTCAAAATGAGAAAGGCGAATGGCTGGTCGCTGAAGTGAATGTCGATATTACCGAGCGCAAGAGAGTTGAAGACGCTTTAAGGGCGAGTGAAGAGAAGCTCGACGCCATGCTGCATTCAATTAGCGACCATATGAGTATGATGGACAGAGACCTCACTATTGTCTGGGCAAATACGATTGCTAAGTCAATATTCGGAGACGATATTGTCGGCAGAAAATGTTATGAGGCATATCACCGGAGGGAAAAACCCTGCGAACCTTATCCCTGTATTGCGCTCAAGGCGTTTCAGGATGGCAAGGCGCATGAGCATGATACCCAGGTAGCAGATAAAAACGGGCAAATACTGCACTTTCATTGCACTGCGAATGTTGCGTTAAGGGATAAAGAAGGAAATCCTGCAGCAGTGATCGAGGTTTCCAGAGATACCACGGAGCACAAGAAGCTCGAACAGCAGCTTCTTCAGGCACAGAAGATGGAGGCTATTGGTCAGCTTGCAGGAGGCATTGCTCATGATTTCAACAATATTCTTACCGCAATCATAGGCTTTTCGAATCTTCTCCAGATGGAGATAGGGAAAGATAGCCCCTTGCAAAATAATATAGCGCCGATACTCAACGCGGCGCAAAGAGCGTCCAGTTTAACCCATGCCCTTCTCGCCTTCAGCAGGAAACAGGTCATGAATCCAAAGCCCGTGAATCTCAATCAAATCATCAAGGGTGTTGAGAGAATATTATCAAGGATTATCGGAGAGGACATAGAATTGTCTGCAAATCTTGCCGATAAAGAATTCATAATTATGGCAGACGCGAACCAGATTGAGCAGGTACTCATGAACCTTGCTGCGAACGCAAGGGATGCAATGCCTGACGGAGGGAAGTTAACCATCAGAACAGATTTGTTGAAAATTGACGATCAGTATCTCGCAGCCCATGGGTATGGTAAGCCGGGGATTTATGCAATGGTTTCGCTTGAGGATACAGGCCACGGAATAGACATAAAGACGCAAGAAAAGATATTCGAGCCATTTTTTACAACCAAGCAAGTGGGCAAGGGGACAGGACTTGGGCTTGCGATGGTATACGGAATCATTAAACAACACGAGGGATATATCAACGTATACAGTGAGCCTGACAAAGGCACCACATTTAAAATATATCTGCCTTTGATTCAATCAGCGCTTGAAGCTGCAAAGCAGGAATACCCCACAAGCATAAAAGGGGGTGAAGAGACAATTCTTGTGGCAGAGGATGATGTTCAGGTCAGAAGCTTCATACAGAAGCTGCTTGAGAAATATGGATATGAAGTTCTGGTAGCAATAGACGGAGAGGACGCGATAAAGGTTTTTCATGAACACAAGGAAAAAATTCAGCTTATTATTCTTGATACGATCATGCCGAAAAAGAGCGGGAAGGAAGTTTATGATGAGATAATGAAAATAAGACCTGAGATGAAGACAATTTTTACAAGTGGCTATGTTTCTGATATTGAACAGAGAAAAGGCATGGGGGAGAACGGCCTTAATTTTATACCGAAACCTATTTCGCCCCATGAGTTCTTAACGAAGATATACGAAATTCTCCATAATACTTCACTATAACAAGAAGATTGTCCCGCAAGAGCAGGGGATGATGACAACGCCGGCATACCGATTCGTCCGGCGTGGTTCCTTCGCATTTTTCAATATGCATTTTCCGGGTTCCTATAGTCAATTTTGAGAATAAGTATTTAAGCAGTTATCCGGATTATCGTGCAGAAAACGAGCAGTTCGCAGTTGCGCATGGGGCGGATTTATTGTTACATTATAGCATGTGCTAAATTATAAATTTATAGATAGCTGGTATATCTTTTGCTTAATAGTGAATGCTTATTCAATGAGAACAGAAATTGAAGAAGAGTTGTCAGCCCTTCAAGTGAAAAACCGATTGTTGGCTATGCAGTATGGGCAAAACCGGAAAGAAAAAAGGTGTGTCTGAAAAGGTGTTAAGGAAAAAGATGGTTCGGGAACCTGTCCATGTACTCGAAATCGAAGCCGCCAAAGAGATAGTGGACGAGATGTTTGCGGTCATGGACGGAGTGGAAGGATTAGTGTATGTCTCTGACATGCAGAACTATACGCTTTTGCGTGTCAATAAACAAGTGAAGAAACTCTATGGCAAGAACATCGTCGGGAAGAAGTGTTATGAAGTTTTTCATGGGGGATCAGATGAGCCCTGTCGTTGTTGTACAAACAACCGTCTCCTTATCCATGGAAAACCGGGTATCCCTGTTCTATGGGATTTTTATGACCCTAAAACAGGGCGCTGGTATTATTGCATTGATAAAGCTATACGCTGGCCAAACAGGTGTTTTGTAAGGCTGGAAATCGCGTTTGATATAACGGATATTAAGGAGAATGAAATTGCGCTCAGAGATTCAGAGGAATTTTATAATACGATATTCGAAAGTATTCAGGACCCTTTCTGTATTATTCATAGCGACTATCGCTTTGAAAAAACGAATGAATCATATGCACGTATGCGGGAAAAGACGGTCGATGAGCTGATCGGGAACCGGTGTTTTGAGATTCTTCACAAAAGAACTGATGTGTGCAATGACTGTGTCGTTCGGGAAACATTTCACACGGGCGCCCCTCAGATGAAAGAAAAATTGACGATGCTCCCGTCGGGGGCGCCAATATGGGTTGAGATCCATACGTATCCAATATTCGACGAAAACGGCAAGGTGACGAATGTCATAGAATACACCCGAGACATCACTGCGCGAAAACGGACGGAAACTGAGCGAAATATTCTGATTGACAGGTTTCAGTATCTCTCGCGTACCGACGATCTTACCGGGTTATTGAACAGAAGAGCTCTTATCGAAAAATTGGATGAAGAGACCAGAAGGTCCAAAAGATATGGTTCGAAGCTGGCCCTCATGGTCTGTGATGTTGATTATTTCAAGGAAATCAACGACTCATACGGGCATGATCACGGAGATAAAGTTTTACAGGCGATCGCTTCCCTGCTGAATAAATCTCTCAGGAAGACTGATATCATCGGCAGGTACGGGGGTGACGAGTTTTTCATGGTTCTGCCGGAAACTCCTTTAGAAAACGCTCAGGAACTTGCGGAACGTATCAGGGAAAATGTTGAAAAATTTGGCTTAAAGGTAAATAGCGGAGAAACGATTACAACTTCTGTGAGCATAGGAATTGCTGCATTTAATCCCCAAAGTGAGGACAGGAACGCTTTTGTAAAAAGGGGTGATAATGCATTGTATGCGGCAAAAGGCGAAGGGAGAAACAGAGTGTACCTCATACAGGGATAAACTGAAATGAAGAGTAAAGATGAAATTGATAAAGCAATGACAGTGAAATGCTGGGAAATGTTTAATTGTGAGGAAACTGCCTGCCCGGGGTACCGCGCTGAAGGGATGAAGTGCTGGCTGATATCCGGAACCCATTGCCATGGAGAGATAAGAGGAAAGTTTCTGGAGAAGATGGAAATCTGCCTTGAGTGCGATGTTTTCAGAAAGAATATAAATCCTTCTGAGATGGCGGAGACGTTTCAGGAAATAAAAAGACAATTCAATGGCTTGCGGAATATAGCGGAAATGAGCAACAAAGAACTCGAAACCATGAGTCTGGAACTGGCAATAAGTCTTTCTGAGGTATTCGAAGCATTAAAGAAGATCTCTGCCGGAGATCCTGACGTGAGGATTCCGGAAAAATCGGAAGTAGAGCTTATCTCTCTTTTGAAGCATTTCGTAAATCTCGCTGCAGAGAACCTTGGAGAGATTGTCGACCAATGCCATGAATTTGCCTTTTGTCTTGCAACATATTTTGAAGTACTGCACAAGGTCTCAAAGGGAGACCTGGATGTCCGGGTTTCCGATGCATCCCAATTGGAAATCTTTCAATCCCTCAGGAACTTGACAAATGAAACCATTGAGGGCATCGCAGGAGAAATAAACGAACGCAAACGGGTTGAAAAATCGCTGAAACTGAATGAAGAGCGTTTCAGGACATTGCTGAAGCTCGAAAAAATGAAAGTGGGTTCTGAAAAAGAATTCGCGAATTTTGCCCTCGGGGAAGGGGTGAGACTGACCGGCAGCTCTCTGGGATATCTGCTTTTCGTTGATGATGAGAAGAACAGTTCAGAACTCTGCTTATGGTCGGGTGAGGCATTGGAGAAATGCAGCGCTCAGGAGATGTCGCATTCTTTTTCTGAGAAAGCAGGGGTATGGGGAGACAGTATCCGTCTCAGAAAACCGGTTATCTATAACGATCTTCAAACTATGCCCGACAGGAAAGGATATCCGGAAAAACATTTGCCCATAACACGGTATATGAGCATCCCGATTTTCGATGAAAGCAGGATCGTGGCTGCAGCAGGCGTCTGCAATAAGGAAGATCCCTATAATGAATTCGACGTAATCCACCTTGCGTTAATTATGAACAGTATGTGGAGGATAATAAAGCAAAAGCGGATAGAGTACCAATTAGAGAAGTATCACGAGCACATCGAGAAACTC
>JAKLQR010000385.1 GCA_022013235.1 Thermodesulfovibrionales bacterium
GTCTATAAAAAAATATGTGATGAAAATCTTATTCTGGTAATGCATACCGGCTTTGATTTTGCTTTTTCGCGGATAAGAATTGCCGATCCGGAAAAAATTATCACCGTCATTGAGAAGTTCCCCTCCCTGAAACTGGTCACGACGCATCTCGGGGCATGGGAACAGTGGGATGAAGTTGAGCAATTTCTGCTCGGGAAAAATATCTATATGGAGATATCATTCTCTCTTGAGTTTTTAGATGATGCCGTAAAGAAAATTATTTCAAATCACCCTCAGGAATATATCCTTTTCGGCACAGATTCTCCCTGGACGGAACAGCAAAAAACACTTTCTTTATTAAGAAGCCTGCAACTCGGAGAAGAAAAAGAAGCGCTTATTTTACGGGAGAACGCTGAGAAATTGCTGAATTCCGTATAGCGCAAACCCGCAGAGAATATTCAGAAACTCATTCAGCCCCTCACCCTTGCGCAGGTCCTCCCGGTAATTCCATGAAACCTTCTCCCCTGCCCAATTTCTTGTGGTATAATCTGACAGCAGAGACGTATATTCCGGATTATTCATTGGTTACCGGATGAACATGATAGATATCAATTGTACAGATAAAAGAGACTCAAGGTTTCTTGTATAAACAGTAGTTGGTTATACCATTAAGGAGGGGGCCGCGATGGTAACTATCAAGAAAACCCTGTTTTCCTTTCTCTCTATCCTGTTGTTCCTGATATGCAATAACGCGTATGCTGCGAATCCGGTTCCTAGACCGGCCATTGAGAAGGAAGCAGAAATCGTAGGGGTAAAAGGTGACGGATGGGTTAGATTTATCACAGAAAAAGACTGGACCGGTGCAATACGTCAGCAGGCATTGACTTCCGGAGATACTCTGAAGACAGGAAGTTTTGGGAAGATGAACATCCTTTTTGTTGATGACATGCAGATTACCATGCATAACAGGACAACACTGATAATTAAGGAAATCAGGATATCGCCTCAGCAAAAGAAGTCTGTACTTGGCCTTGAAGCAGGAGAAATATGGAGCAGGGCAAAAACAATCCCTGATGGCCTGAAAATAGAGACCCCTTCGGCAACCGCTGCAATCAGAGGGACCGACCTGGATATCAGGGTTGATGAAAAAGGAACAAGTTATCTCACCGTTCTGCGTGGTTTTGTCGAACTGTATAATGATTATGGAAAAATCCTTGTAGGTCCTGGCGAGCAGGGTTCTGCCGAAATCGGCAAGCCTCCGATAAAAACAATACTTATCAGGCCAAAAGACAGGGTCCAATGGTTTGTGTCATATCATCTTGACGTAGTGAAGCTCATCCCATTTTATTCCTACCGGCGACAGGAAGTCCTGAAAGTTCTTCCTGCTGCAAGAGAAGCAGCGGATAAGGACCCCATGGACATCCGTTCGAAACTGATGCTTGCAGGATTGCTTTTTGACTTGAAGGAAAAAAAAGAAAGCCTGCAATTGTTTAATGAAGTCCTGAGATTAGAACCTAAGAACATCAGGGCCTTGACCTTCAGAGGCCTTCTGGAACTCGATAAAGGTGAAACTGACCGTGCAGAAACCTATTTCAAGCAGGCAGTGAAGCTCAGCAGAAAGGGTGAAGACATCGAGCCTCTCGCCGGAATGGTCGGAGTCCATCTTCAAAAAAACCAGATAGAAGACGCCGCAGGACTGATTGAAAAACTAAGCAAGACCAGACCTTCCCCTCTTTCAGACGTAATGACCTGTGTATTTCAGGCATATCAGGGAAATTTTCCAAAAGCGATAAGTCTCTGTGAGTCATATGGAAAAAAATATCCCGACCAGGAAATATTTCCCACCCTCTTGGCACATTTCTATCTTACCCTTGACGAGTCTGAAAAGGCGAAAGTCTGGATAGAGAAAGCGGCTGCAATCAATCCGGACTTCGCTCATGTCCATGCATTTCTTGGTATGTATTACTATATCGAGGGCAAAGGCGATGAAGCAGAGTCAGCACTGATAAAATCTCTTGAGATCGATCCGAAGAACGATATTGCCCTTGATGTACTCGGTCTTGTCATGAATGATAAGGGGAATTATGAAGAGGCCTTGCGGATTTTCAATGAAGCGATAGAACTTTATCCCCGGGACGCTCTTTTTTTGGCAAACAGAGGGGTGATATTTTCCGGAGTCGGCAATATGGAGAAGGCACGCGAAGACTATCTGACAGCTGCGGAACTCGATCCAGGCAACTTTGAAACATTTAAGGGTCTCGGCTATATTGCGCTCTCGGAAGGAAAGACAGAAGAAGCGATCCAATACCTCCTGAAGTCCAGCCTCATGGAACCTCACTATGCCAACCCGCATATCTATCTGGCTATCGCATATTATCAACAGGGAGATGTTGCACGAGCCCTTGATGAGTTGAAACTGGCCGGGCAGCTCGATCCACGCGACCCCCTGCCCCATGTAGTAGCGCAGTTAATCTATCAGGACCTGTACAGACCTTTTGACGCTGTTCAGGAAGCAACGAAAGCGCTGGAACTGCTCCCTTTTTTAAAGAGCGTGGTGCCTATCGAGAATA
>JAKLQR010000386.1 GCA_022013235.1 Thermodesulfovibrionales bacterium
GTACAAATTCAGGAGGTAAGAGTTAAGAGTCGAAAGGTTGGAAAACTTTTAACTTTTAACTTTCAACTTTTCACTTTTTTGGAGGGATAATGCCTGAGGGTATTGAATTATTTACGGGAAATGCACACAAGAAACTTGCAGGAGAGATCGCGAAATACCTTGATATCCCTATTGGCGATGCAAAGGTGACAGAATTCAGTGACGGCGAGATCAGTGTACATATCAAAGAAAATGTGCGCGGAGCCGATGTATTTGTTCTGCAGCCGACCTCCATGCCGGTAAACCGGAATATCATGGAGTTGCTCCTTATGGTCGATGCCCTGAAGAGGGCATCTGCGGGGAGAATAACCGCGGTAATCCCCTATTACGGATATGCACGGCAGGACCGGAAGGTCCAGCCGAGAGTCCCGATTTCCGCAAAACTGGTTGCCGATATTATTACCGCTGCAGGAACAAACAGGATCCTTACCATGGACCTCCATGCAGCCCAGATACAGGGTTTTTTCAATATTCCGGTCGACAACCTCTATGCCGCCCCGGTTCTTCTTGAGTATGTGCAGAAAAAATATAATTCAAGGAAGAACCTCGTGATCGTTTCTCCGGATGCAGGAGGCGTTGAGAGGGCGCGGTCATTTGCAAAAAATCTCCAGTCATCCATCGCGATTATTGACAAGAGGCGGGAGGAAGCAAATGTGTCTGAGATAATGAATGTCATCGGCGACGTAAAAGGGAAAAATACAATTATCCTCGATGACATGATCGATACAGGCGGGACCACGGTACAGGCAGCCGATGCCCTCATAGCGAAAGGTGCAAAACGGGTTGTTGCAGCCTGTACCCATGCAGTGCTTTCAGGTCCTGCAGTGAGCCGGGTGAATGAATCGGTGATTGAAGAACTCATTGTCACCAATACCACCCCGCTTGACAGCAAGCAAAAACAGTGCAAGAAACTGACGGTGTTGAGTATAGCCCCTCTCATAGGAGAGGCGATTAAAAGAATTCACGAAGAAACTTCAATAAGTTCACTTTTTGTGTAGGCTGCTACACATCGAGAGGAGGATACATGGAAAGAATTACTATTCATGCGGAAAAGAGGGAAGAAAAAGGCAAGGGAGCAGCGCGCTCGCTGAGAAGACAAGCGATGATCCCTGCAATCCTTTACAGGGGGGGGGATCTCTGCCGATAAAATTACCGAAGAAGGAGATCACACAGTTCATCAACACAACAGCCGGTCAGCAGATTATGGTGAACCTGCAGTTTACAGACGGCGAGAGCAAACTCGCGCTTATGAAAGAATACCAGGTTGACCCGACTCAGAGAGAATTGCTCCATGCAGATTTTTTTGAGATTTCACTGACAGAGAAGGTAAGGGTGAGTGTGCAGATTACTCCGACAGGAGAACCGGTTGGCGTGAAAAGAGACGGCGGACTTCTCCAGAATGTCCTGAGAGAAATAGAGATAGAATGCCTGCCCGACAAAATACCGGGAAAGATGAAGATTGATATATCAGGACTGGAAATCGGCCAGGCGTTGCATGTGAGCGATCTGAGTCTCAGCGAGGACATCAAGGTTCTCACGGACCTGGATGAAGTCATAGTGAATATCATCGCACCTCTCGTTGAACAAGAAGTTGCGCCTGCCGAGGAAGCTGCTCCTGAGACTGCTGAGCCTGAGATAGCCAAGAAAGGCAAGAAAGAGGAAGAGGGAGAAGCGGCAGAGAAAGAGAAAGAGAAAGAGAAAAAGTAGTTGGCAGACAACTGGTCTTCGTGAGCAGATCGTATCAGTGATAACTTATAACGGGTAGCTTTTATTATAAGCATGTGGATTATCGCAGGCCTTGGAAATCCGGGGACAAAATATGCCAGGACACGACATAATATAGGATTCATGGTCGCAGAGGAACTTGCCGCACGATATGGAATAGCTCTCCGGGACCGTAAGGGATACAGAACAGGAAGGGGTTTGATAGAAGGACAGGATGCAGTCCTTATCGAACCCCTTCTTTATATGAACGCAAGCGGACCCGTAATCAGGGAAATGTTCAGGAAGTATCCTGCCGGGCCCGAAACCCTCATCGTTCTCCACGATGATCTCGATATGGATACAGGGAAAATACGGATCAGGAAAACGGGCTCGTCCGGTGGACACAGGGGTATCGAATCGATTATCGCGAACATCGGCTCGAAAGATTTCATCAGAGTCAAGATTGGCATTGGGAGAGGACACGACATCCCGTCAGAGGAATACGTCCTGAGAAAATTTACCAGGCAGGAGATACACAGGATAAAGGAAGCGTTGATTGTGGCTGCAGACGCTGTCTCAATGATCGTCAGCGACGGGGTGGAAAAAGCCATGAACAAATTCAACTGACATGGAGATTCTCTGATGCGTGATATGCTTGGGAGAGAGGAGCTTATCCCTGTAGAAAAAGCGCTTGAGCTTCTCTTCAACTGCGCGCCTTTCCGCAGTCCTTCAACGACAGTAGTCCCTCTTGATCAGGCTTACGGCATGATAACCTCCGCAGATGTGCTCTCACCCGAAGACCTCCCTTCCTTCAACAGGTCAACAGTGGATGGCTATGCAGTGAACTCTGCCGATACTTTCGGCGCCACAGACAGCCTCCCTGCATACCTTGCGATCAGGGCAGAAATTTCCATGGGAGAAATGCCTTCTTTGTCTCTGAAACAAAGCGAAGTCGCGAAGATTGCTACAGGCGGGATGCTTCCGGAGGGCGTAGACGCCGTAGTAATGTTCGAACATACGCAGCAGATTGATGAAACCATGATAGAAATTCTGAAGCCGGTTTCGCCGGGTGAAAATGTCATACAGGCCGGCGAAGATGCACAGCAAGGAAGCCTTATTCTCAAGTCCGGGCACAAACTGAGACCGCAGGATATCGGCGCACTGGCAGGTCTCGGAATAACCGGGGTGCAGGTTTTTGAAAGACCCCGCGTCTCCATCCTCTCAACGGGTGACGAAATAGTCCCTGCAGACGAGCCGGCCAAGCCGGGGCAGGTCAGGGATATAAATTCTTATACCTTATCAGGGCTCATACTGAATGCGGGCGGGATCCCGCTCAGGAAAGGCATATTGAAAGATCACTATGAAATCATCCGGGATAGTGTTGCCCAGTCCCTGAAGGACTCTGAAGCGATCCTGATAACAGGCGGCAGTTCGGTTGGCACAAAAGATATGACGGCGAAAGTTATCAATGATATGGGACATCCGGGAGTCTTGTTCCACGGTGTTTCATTGAAGCCGGGGAAACCCATGATAGGTGGCGTCGTGAATGGTACGCCAATCTTCGGCCTGCCGGGACATCCTGTTGCTGTCCATGTCTGCTTTGAGCTGTTCATCAGGCCGGTTCTGGAAGAGATCGCGGGCCTGAAGGGGAAGCGCTTCGATCCCCTCACAAAGACAGTGAAGGCACGGATCGGCAAGAATATTTCATCGAGTCCCGGGAGGGAAGAACATGTCGGGGTCACCCTGGAAGAACGTGAGGGTGAATTATGGGCTTTCCCCATCTTCGGAAAGTCAGGGCTTATCACTAACCTCACCCTGGCAGACGGAACCGCAGTTGTCCCTCTGAGAAAATTCGGGGTACAAGAGGGGGACATGGTAGAGGTCAAGCTCTTTTAGTGAGAGATTATCGATGCCCCTTTTCTCTGCATCGGAACCCATATCCTCTCCCGGTTCATTTTTATCTGTTGCTGTTGAATTCTTCCCGGTACATGTAATCGTCGGCATCAGGGTCAACCCACATGATTACCTTCCACTTTGATGTGCCTTTGCCCCCGCTTTTGTAATGATATTTTTCCCATTCGTCTGATGTGATCTGACCGTCTTTGTCCGCATCAACCGCATCCCACTCGTCTTTGCTCACTTTTCCGTCTTTGTCTGCGTCGAGACCCTCGTAAACAGTGTCTAATCCATCATCAGTGTCTGACGCAGCTGTGGAAACGGCATTCACCGTACAGAAAATGATCAGTGACAGAAAACAGACCAGACCATATCTTAAAAAACTCATGAGAACCTCCTTGTCTTTTCTGTTCAGTATACTATTGTTCTTAAAAATATACTCATCTGGAAATCGGGCGGGATGCCTTGTTCATATCATCCGGGACGACGATGACCTTTAATGAGTTCTTTCCCTCGGCGGCCCTTCTGAACCCTTCCTGGATATCAGAGAGCGGAATCCTGTCGGTGATCAGGGAGGCAACTTCGATGCTCCCGCTGTCCATCAGCCTCAGAGCTTCTCTGATATCTTCAGGCGAGGCGCCATAGGAAAATGTCACGGTTATTTCATCACGCCAGAATCTGGTTGAGGGAATGACGATATCATTGTGCGGCACTGCAAAAAAAAGAATTTTACCCTTCCGTTCTACCGAGGCAAGCGCGGTTTCAACTGCCTGTTGTGCCGCTGCACAGACGATCACAGAGTCCGCCAGTCTGTCATCATTGATTTTTTTCAGTACATCCACAGAATATGCCGGTCCATCGACAGCATGGTCGGCTCCATATGCACGGGCTATACTGAGCCTGTACTCATTGATATCGACAGCAATAACTTTCAGCCCTTTTGTTTTCGCGAGTTTTAAATGGAGAAGTCCCGAAACACCCGATCCTATGATGAGCACCGTCTGCCCTTTCTTTAACCCCAGCTGCTTCTGCCCTGAGATTACACATGCCAAAGGTTCGATCATCGTCGCGTCTTCATACGGAACAGAGTCCGGAAGGAGGAAGGTTCCGTGAGTCACATTCTCTTTCGGAATCCGTACGAATTCTGCAAACCCGCCCGGATCATAATTGCCCGCATGGAGCAGGCCGCATGCAGTATAATTCCCCTTCACACAATAATGGCACTCATAACAGGGAACGTGGTGAGAAACAAATACCCTGTCCCCTTTATTGAATGCGCCTGCCTTGCTTCCTGTCTCAACAATTTCACCTGCCATCTCGTGACCGAGGATGCGGGGAGCCTTCTTTATCCTGTACCATTCCATAATATCGGTGCCGCATATGCCCGATGCCATCATTTTCACAAGCATTTCATTGCCTGAAATAACCGGCGCCGGACGTTCTTCAATCCTTATATAATTGTTGTTGTAATATACGGCTACTTTCATATGAGAATCGAAGAGTTTTTCCCCATCATCCTTTAATTGTCAGGAATCCTTTCTGTATTTCTCAATAAAGAATGATTCCAGACAAGCTGGAATGACAGCCAGTGAAAGCGGTTTGTGTATGACATAATGACGCGGTTCCGTATTATCTTTTCGAATATATCTCAAATGCGTCATGGACAGAAGCGCCTTTATGCACAATCGCCCTTACTGCCCTGATCATGCCAACAGGGTTGTCGCTCTGAAAAATATTTCTGCCCATATCAACACCCGATGCGCCTTCCTTTATAGCATTTGCAGTCATTTCCAGCGCTTCTCTCTCGGGAATTTTTTTCCCTCCGGCCATAACAACAGGAACCGGGCATCCCTCAACAACTTTATAGAAATCCTTGCAGTAATACGTTTTGACAAAATGGGCTCCTATTTCTGCTGCCATCCTGCAGGCAAGACCAAGATACCGCGCGTCCCTTCCCATCTCTTTTCCGACTGCGGTTACTGCCAGCACGGGCATCCCGTATCGTTCCGCTTCGTTTACCAGCCTTCCAAGGTTCGCTATTGTTCTGTCTTCATTTTTCGAGCCGACAAAGATCGACATGCCGACACCCGCTGCGTTTAAACGCAAAGCCTCTTCCATCGAGGTGGTGATATCCTCATTCGACAGCTCTCCAAGTATACTGGGGCCTCCGGAGACGCGGAGACAGACGGCAACATCGCTCCTCGGATCAATCGACGTTCTCACCATGCCCCGCGTAATGAAGAGACAATCCGCATTTGACAACAGGGGCGAAACAGTCTTCTTCAGATCTCTTAATCCGGTTGTAGGGCCCTGGAAGTATCCATGATCAACTGCGAGCATGACGGTCTTGCCGGTCCGCGGCTTGATGATACGGGACAGTCTGTTTTTCAATCCAAAATCCATAAGAAGTATCCTCCTTGCTGTAGCGCTGTTCAGAGTATAAAGGATGGACGGTTTGACTGTCAAAGAGCAGAGGGGTGCGCGGTTCATACAATGCAGTTGTGCTCCCAACCCCGGGTTTCCTGGTCGTGTGTCTGACGACATGCAAAGTGAAGCAATATTGTATTGTATATGCACATTGGAGCATTGCAGGGGAAAGGCAAGGACTCCCGGGATCCGTGGTCGTCTGTTTAAAAGTATATTACTTCTCTCAGTTGAAGCGGAGAACAGGGAAGTTATGCATTGATTGGGAAGGGAGTGGTATAATAATAAATATCTGCTTTGAAAAAACAGAGAAAAAAACATTGACAAACTAAAAATATATCAGGTAGTATTATATCTCGTGTTTGATCTTTGAAAAATCTAAAAAAGTGCGTAGCATGCTCTAGTCAGTTATCAAGTAATGTTTGAGAGTTTGATCCTGGCTCAGAACGAACGCTGGCGGCGTGCCTAACACATGCAAGTCGAACGGGATTAGCTTGTAGCACAAAGGGCTCATGGTTCATAGCATAGAGCAAAAGACCTGAGGAGGTTTTTGCAAA
>JAKLQR010000387.1 GCA_022013235.1 Thermodesulfovibrionales bacterium
CGGCTTGTCCGGAATCTTTCTTTGCATTCCTGTATTGTCTTATATAATATATGCTCCGGAAGGATTCCCGACAAGCGGGAATGACAGAATAAGGAGAACAGTAACCCCGATGCAGAGCATCGAGGAATTCTTTGATTAAATGAATAGTATGAACACCTTTAAACTCATAACCTCCTTCACCCCGAAGGGTGATCAGCCAAAGGCCATCAGGGAACTCACCTCGGGGCTGGAGAGCGGCAAAAAACACCAGGTGCTCCTCGGCGTCACCGGATCGGGGAAGACCTTCACTATCGCGAATGTAATCGCAAATATCAATAAGCCGGCGCTGGTTATCGCGCACAACAAGACGCTCGCCGCACAGTTGTACGGAGAATTCAGGGAGCTGTTCCCGGAAAACGCCGTCGAATTTTTTGTGAGCTATTACGACTATTACCAGCCTGAGGCTTACCTCCCTGCATCGGACACCTATATTGAAAAAGACGCCCTTATCAACGACGATATAGACAGGATGAGGCATTCTGCCACAAGGGCGGTCCTCGAACGGAACGACACGATCATCGTTGCATCGGTTTCCTGCATCTATGGCATCGGTTCCCCCCAAGACTACATGGATATGCATCTGGTCATTGAAGAAGGGATGCGGATAGAACGCGACGAACTTTTAAAAAAACTCATTGATGTGCGGTATGCACGATCCGATAGTGATTTCAAACGCGGCACATTCAGGGTCAGGGGCGACAGTGTGGACGTGTATCCATCCTTTTCGCTGGACAAGGGGATCCGGATCGAATTCTTTGGAAACGACATCGATGCGATCCATGAGTTCGACCCATTAACAGGCGAAAGACTGCGAAAACTCGAAAAGACCGCCATCTTCCCGAACAGCCACTGGATAACCACTCAGGAAAGGCTTGAGCCTGCCCTTGTGAATATCGAACAGGAGATGCATGAGCAGGTTGAATACTTTTTAAAAGAGGGCAACACCCCTGAAGCACAGAGGATTGAACAGAGGACAAGGTTCGACCTGGAGATGCTCAGGGAATTCGGATATTGCCACGGGATAGAAAATTATTCCCGGCATCTGAGCGGGAGGACTCCTGGAGAGCCATCGTATACGCTGATCGATTATTTTCCCGAAGACTTCCTCGTTATTCTTGACGAGTCTCATGCATCTGTTCCCCAGATCGGGGGGATGTACGAAGGAGACCGTTCCCGGAAAAATACACTGGTTCAATTCGGGTTCAGACTCCCGTCCGCGCTTGATAACCGCCCCCTGAAATTTGCGGAATTCGAACAGAGGGTCAATCAGGCAATCTATGTATCCGCAACTCCGGGGCCATATGAGATCCGGAAATCGAAAGGCCGTGTCGTAGAGCAGATCATCCGTCCGACCGGCCTTTTAGACCCGTTGCTGAACGTCCGCCCTGTCTCGGGACAGGTTGACAATCTGCTCGGTGAATCCAGGAAAAGGGCAGCGCGGGGGGAAAGGGTCCTGGTCACGACCCTCACCAAAAAGATGGCCGAGGACCTCACCGATTATTATACCGGCTTGAATATACGGGCGCGGTATCTCCATTCCGGCATCGACACACTTGAACGTGTCGAGATATTAAGAGACCTGCGGTTGGGTAACTTTGACGTGCTCATCGGGGTAAACCTTCTTCGCGAAGGACTCGACCTGCCCGAGGTCTCTCTTGTAGCAATCCTTGACGCCGATAAAGAAGGGTTCCTCCGTTCAGAACGCTCCCTGATTCAGACGTCGGGAAGGGCTGCACGGAATGTGAACGGGGAAGTGTTCCTGTATGCAGATACGATAACGGGTTCAATGCAGCGGGCGCTCGACGAGACAACAAGGAGGCGGAAGATACAGGAGGAGTATAACAGGAAGATGGGGATTACTCCCGAGACCGTTCAGTCGAATATCAAAAATATCCTGAGTTCCATTTATGAATCCGATTACTGGACGGTTCCCCTGGCAGCAGAACCGTCGGCCGGATACGGGCATGATGATGAGACCCTGCAGAAACTCGAAGCCGAGATGAAAGAAGCTGCACGGCTCCTTGAATTCGAACGCGCGGCGAAGATACGGGACAGGATAAAAGAGATCAGGGGGAAAATGATCGAGATGGGGATAAAAAATTAAGCATAATTTAGCAATTGCTTTAAATCAAACGCGCTTTATGATATATTAAATTATCTGAGAGGAAAGCGCTTGTTTTTATCAACAATCAAAACGTATTTGAACAAGATTATCAGTATCCTGACATTTACCGACCTGTCGATACGCAAAAAATTCATCCTCTTTTCAGCCGGCACTCTTTTCTGGATAGTAGTTACTTCTGCTATCGGTTTTATCACGCTGTTTCATTTAAGCACTGAATCCAAGAAACTGGTTGATATCATTGAACCTCAGCAGAAAGTCGTGAACAGCGTTATCAGGAAATTAGCGGAAGTGAGCATTACTGTCAACCAGTTATCCCGCCTTGAAAACAAGGAGGCAGCCCGTGATAATTTCCATAAAGCGAAACACGGCATCGAGGAATGCCATTCCTATCTTATTTTGCTCCATAATGGCGGTTTTATAAAAGGATATTCTCTATACGGAGATCAGTCCATGGAAGAATTCCATGTCAGTCCTATCACAGGGGCTGAAAAGAAAGCTTTCATTGAAGACATTCTTGTAAAGATTGTAAAGCTGGAAAATCTCCTGTCCGAGATAGGCGTTGCAAAAGAGAGCAACAGGATAGATCCCGTTTCATTAAGGGAGAAGCTGTCTGAATTTGATGCCCTGATGCAAAGCATGCTCCTGACACTGAACAAATCTGCGATAAGCCTGAGTCAGGAGGGCGGAAACATATCGCATATTATCAAAAGGGGTTTTAAAACTGCCCTCATACTCATTCTCATAACCTTCTTCATCGGGGCGTCACTTTCGATCATTTTCGGGGTCCTTATCTCACTTAACCTCGTAAAGCCCATCAATGCGATTGTTTCAAACTTCAGATCCTTCTCCTCGCAACACGACATTGCAAAAGAGATAAAAGTAACATCAAAGGATGAAATCGGCACGCTCGCCTTAGAATACAATAAATTCATAAACATGATTGAGTCCACGATCTCCTTTAAGAAGATCATCGAAGAAGACGAAACCGTGGAAGACGTCTATCTGCGCCTCGGAAACTTATTAACAAGAGAATTAGGTCTTCACAACTGTACCATTTATGAAATTTCCACCTATAAGAATACAATCAGACCGGTATACCCTCACGATGCTATCATTACCGATCTGTACTGCGATATGGATGTACTGCTGAATTGCGACTTGTGCAGGGTGAAAAGAACGGGTCATATTATCTCTTCAAAAGAACATGCGGATATCTGCAAATTTTTTAAAAGGGAAAAGGGAGACATCCATATATGCCTCCCGGTTTTTATTTCCGGCAAGGTTGGAGGAGTCGTACAATTTGTCCTGAGCAAGGACGAAGCCTTCTCTCCCGGAATGAAGGAAAAGATAAGCAGAACGCAGCAGTACATATCAGAAGCCCAGCCCGTCCTGGAGGCCAAGAGGCTCATGAGGGCTTTTAAGGAATCCTCTATCAAAGATGCGTTGACAGGTCTTTACAACAGAAGATTCCTCGAGGAAACCTCTGCATCATTAATTTCCGGGGTCCAGAGAAGAAAGACCACTCTCGGCCTGTTAATGTGCGATCTGGACTTTTTCAAAGAGGTAAACGATAAATACGGACACGACACCGGCGATGCGGTACTGAAAGAGACCGCACATATCATCAAAAAGACCGTCAGAGATTCTGACCTTGTCATCCGTTTTGGCGGAGAAGAGTTCCTGGTATTTCTCCTGGACGTTCAACCTGAAGCCTCTTTTGATATCGCCAACAAAATCAGGATTGCCCTGGAACAAACAAAGTTTCATGTTCCCGGTGGCTTCATCAGTAAGACCATCAGCATAGGCATAAGCGAATTTCCCCATGATACTCAGACCATCTGGGAAGCCATTAAATTCGCAGACGTCGCAATGTATCAGGCAAAAGAGAACGGCAGAAACAGAGTAGTCAGGTTCACTTCTTCGATGTGGACCGAAGAAAGATATTAATACTGATTCCACTCTTCTATTCTGAGAACTTCATGAAAACACTATAGATAGAGTCTGTTTCTAAAGTCGCTATTTTTAACACCCTCCCCAACCCCTCCCCTCAAGGGAGGGGCGATTTTACTGCCCTCTCCCTCCAGGGGGAGGGTTGGGAGAGGGTGAAATATGAATATTATTTTGAGACTGTTAATATACAATATCACTAGTGTCCGGTTAAGAATTGAATAGATTCAACTGGTTTTGGTTTTCCATAATATTTAATCGCTCTTCCATAGTCTGAAGGGCTTGCTGTAAAGGTATTTTCTCGAAAAGAGTGATAGACAAAATCTGTAGCAA